>NZ_JAYGHV010000053.1:0-10451 GCF_034932145.1 Spirulina sp. 06S082
ATTGAAGATGAAAATTGTCCGAACTGCAATGCAACCCAAGAAGAAGGATTTCGGTCTTTTCAATGGGCTGTTCCTCTTGCTTTTCGCACTAGCCTCAATCGAGGAACTGATGCTAAGACAGAATTTGATATTATGATAACAGGAGCAGGAAGTATAGCTGAATCTAATCCTCAAGAGTTTGAAAGAATAGAAGAGACAAACACTAATATTGCATTTGCTTCAGATGGTCGTGTTTTTCGTGTTAATGATAATCGCGGATCGCTATTTCAAGGAGCGATCGGTGAAGCAAGTTTTGGTTTTGGTGAAAAAATGTTACCTAATCAATGGATCGACAATCGATTTAAAGGACAAAAAGGCGGTATCAAGTTTAAGACTACAGAAGATCGTCAAGAAAAAATTGCCATTGTTTCACCAAAAACTACAGGAATTCTACGAATCAGACCTACTACTGTTCCTGATGGCTTATGTCTCGATCCCTTAACAAAAGGTTCTGCGGTTAAAGCTGCTTTTTACTCGGCTGCTTTTATTCTCCGATCAATTACGGCTGAAACATTGGATATCGATCCGGAAGAGTTAGATATTAGCGGTTTGCGACAGATAGATGATAAAGGAATAAAGATAGGAGAAATTGTGATTAGCGATCGCCTTGCTAACGGCTCTGGATTTACCGAATGGTTAGCACAAAACTGGCAGGAAATCTTGTTAAAAATTGTTAATGCAGAACCATTACAAAATACCTTTGCTAGTTCTCTGATTTCTGCAAAACATCATCAAAAATGCGACTCTTCCTGTTATGATTGCTTGCGACAATATCGCAATAGTAACTATCATGGATTACTCGATTGGCGTTTAGGATTATCTCTTCTCCGTATCTTAGCAAATGAAAGCGAATATTGCGGTTTAAACGGTCATTTTTCTACTCCAGAACTCCAAGGCTGGCAGGATAAAGCAACTATTTTACGCGATTCTTTCTGTTCTTCATTTAAACATTGTCATCCTAAAATATTTAATAATCTTCCTGGATTTGAAATCAATAATATTGCTGTAATAATTATTCATCCATTATGGAATATAGAAACTCCGGGAGGCTATCTTTCCGATGCTTTAGCGACTGTAGCTGTAGAAGCCTCTAAAACAGTGCTTTATTTGGATACATTTAATCTTCTCCGTCGTCCGAGTTGGTGTTATCAAACTCTCAAACTTTGAATTGCTGGAGAAAATGGGAACAATTGGACTGAGACAACAACGAGAGAAATTCACACTACAGCGATCGCATGATATTAACTTCCAATAGATGGCAAAATTTATTGACTCAACTAGGAGCAAAAACGATTCCTCCTCTTACTCCTATACTCGGCGATCGGGAGATCGTATTGAGAAATCTGGTAGTTTTTGGGCAGATCGGGATAGAAATATTGCTTGCGATCGAATTTACTATAGGGGGCAAATCGATGAGGGCGAGGGGAACTTGCAATGGCGCGATCGCGCTTTGATAGGTTCGGTATAATGTCGATAAATCAACGGATAAATTTAGGCTATTCATATTTTACTTAAAAAATATTTTACTTAAAAAATCGTGATATAATATTCTAGTCAAGATATCAAAATTCAAAAAATGGATGTTGAATTAGAATCAATAAAAATAAAGAATTTTAAGAGCTTGGAAGATGTAATTCTTAAGTTCAGAGATTTAACCATAATAGTTGGTGCAAATTCCAGTGGAAAATCAAACTCTTTAAAAGCTCTATTTTTCTTAAAGTTTTTAGTAGAGAATGGAGATTCCAGATATTTAGAAGAAATAGAAAAATTAGTTAAAATTGACTCTGAAGAAAAAAAAATAGAATTTTCAATGAATTTAAAAATTTATTTGGAAGATAACGAGAAAATAAAAATGGCAGAGTATCGAGTAACACTCTCTCGAAAAAATGATGATAAATTTTCTTGCTCTAGAGAATTATTGAAAATAGGTTCTATTAAAGTTATCGATGTAACAAACGGTACAGGGATTGTACGAGATGATAATGGAGAAAACAAGCAAATTTATCATTCTAAACAAGGCGGATTAGCTTTAAGGACAGCAGGTGATTTTGGAGACAAACCTTTAACATCAAAAATATCTGACTTTATCAAGAAATGGAGATTTTATAATCTAGATCCAGAGATTATTAGAAACCAAAATATTTATAATGACACGGATATAAGAGAAAGATATAAATTATCTTCACTTTTTGATACTCAAGGTCAACGTCTGCAAAATTCAATTATATTTTGGTTTACACACAAACCAGAAATTTTGCTTAATTTTAATCGTGAAGTCTATGATTGTTTGGGAATTAAACTAGAAATTTGCAAAAATAACGACAATCCTGAAATTTATGTAATAGAAAAAAATAATCTAAAAGTACCTTTTTTGGATATATCTGATGGTACAGTTCGTATGATCGCTTATTGTGCGCTTCTGATGTTTCCTGGCTTACGCACCTTAGTTGGAATTGAAGAACCCGAACGTAATTTACATCCAGCCGTTCTAGGGGAAGTTGCATCTCTTTTAAAAAGATTATCTCAACAGAATCAAGTGGTTATTACTACTCACAGTTCTCAATTTCTTGACTGTTTTAGTTTAGAAGAAATACAAAATGATGTTTCTGTATTGCTCTTAACCCAAAAGAGTAATTTAGGAACTCAAGTTATTCCTTTAGATGAGCTAGGAAAAAAAAGAGAAGATTTATTAGAATGGATGCAAGATTTTGGCGTTGGTAGTGCTATTTACCATAGCAATTTACTTCAAGAGTGTTTAGAAGGAGAAAATGCCTAATATTCTTATCTGGACTCCCGAATCGGATTTTGATAGCAAAGCAGTATGCTGTATTGCTGAAAAAATTGTTAAATATTATGGGGTCAATATTACAATTTCAGAATCAACAAAAAAAGCCTTTGAACGAGCAATTCATTCAAATAAAGGAGAAGGATTAGAAAAAATGGTTAATATTTATCTTACAAGCAATGATTGTATTATTTTTCTGCTTGATTCAGATGGAGTACAATCTCAAGCTCAACGCAGGAAAGAACCGAATTCTTTAATTAATAGAATAAAAAGGGTCGTATCTCGCTTTCCCGATCGCGTTCATCTCATTCTCATCAAACAAGAGTTAGAAGCATGGTTATTAGTTGACGTTTTAGGAATTTGCTGCTACTTTACAAAGAACGAAAATACAAGAAAAAAAGAGGATTGGGTTAAGTTATCAAAAAAATATCAAACAGGAGATACACAAGCGATCGCAGAAGCAGAATCAGGAGGAAGAGGTGCAAAAGAATATTTAGTTAATGTATCTCGACAAATACTCAAAAAAATAAATCCTAAATTAAAAGATCGAGATGCCCAAAAACGGCAATATACTGAAAGTATGTCACCTAAGATTGCTAGATATATGGAAATTGATAAGGAAACACTATCAAGAAATGAATCGTTACAAGAATTTGCACTCTATTTTGAGAGCCAAACTTCTCAATAGTTTACTCTTTATCTTCAACAAAGCGATCGCATTATGTTAACTTCCCACAGATGGCAAAATTTGTTGACTCAACTAGGCGCAAAAATGACTCCTTCTCTAACACCTATACTCGATGCTTACCGAGAAAAACATCGATATTATCACACCCTACAACATATCGAAGAATGTTTGATATTGTACGATCGCCTTCCCACAAAATCGCCAACAGTAGAAATCGCACTCTGGTTTCACGATGTCATTTATAATCCCCAAGGACCCAATAATGAGATGCAAAGTGCAAATTATGCCGATGGAGCCTCAAATCTCATCTACAATTTAAAATGGCCCGATCCTTATACCCTCAACGATGAAATTTGAAATTCCTCGTCCCCAAATTCCCTCTTGTACTTGGCAACGACCCATTGGCCTTGGTTGGGATCGTCCCTATACAGCCAGTCAAAATGATGATGGGGCCTGGCATGGAATGCCTCTCGGAGGTTTAGGATCGGGATGTATCGGACGATCGCATCGCGGCGATTTTAATCTTTGGCACCTCGACGGGGGAGAACATATTTTTCGCAGTTTGCCAGCCTGTCAATTTAGTATTTACGAAGAAAGAGAAGGAGAACAACCCCAAGTTTACGCCCTTTCCACCCAATCTCCTCAAGATGGCAGCCTCTCTCGCTGGGCTTGGTATCCCGAGGGAGGGGGGACTTATCATGCCCTCTATCCTCGCAGTTGGTTCAAATATGAGGGCGTTTTTCACAGTGAAATCTTATGTGAGCAATTTTCCCCCGTTTGGGCAGGATGTTACCAAGAATCTAGCTATCCCGTGGCACTTTTTGACTGGACGGTACATAACCCCACCGATCGCCCGATCGCCCTGAGTATTATGTTAACCTGGCAAAACCTCGTCGGTTGGTTTGCCAATGCCCATAAAACGCAAAAAAACAGGCCCAGTGGCGATCGCCATCCTACATCGGAATATCAACCCAAATGGCGAGAAAGTACGGGGAATTTTAATCAGTGGATCCAAGATCATCATCGGGTGGGTTGCTTATTTAACCGAGTCCGTCTTTACGATGAATTGCAGTCTGGAGAAGGACAAATGGCGATCGCCAGTATCATTAATCCCGCGATCGAAGCCTTTTATACGGCACGTTGGAACCCAGAAGGGGATGGGGGAGAGGTTTGGGATTATTTTGCGATGAATGGCAGTTTACCAGACCTGCAAAATGAAACCCCTGCTTCTCCAGGAGAACAAATTGCCGCAGCGATGGCTTTTCGCTTTACCCTTCGTCCAGGCAGAACTCGCAAAATCCCCTTTATCCTAGCATGGGATTTTCCTGTGATTGAATTTGGTGCAGAGATCGCCTATTTTCGCCGTCACAGTGATTTCTTTGCCAGGACGGGGAAAAATGCTTGGACAATGGTACGGACGGCTTTGAAACATGGGGATGTCTGGAAAGATAAGATCGAAACCTGGCAAAAACCCACTCTCGATCGCAGAGATATTCCCGACTGGTTCAAAATGGCGCTATTTAATGAGTTATATCTGCTAACGGATGGGGGGACGTTATGGACGGCAGCTACGGAAACCGATCCTCTGGGACAATTTGCCTTATGGGAAAGTTTAGATTGCCGCTATTATGAAAGTTTGCGACAGCGTTTATCGGGTTCTTTTGCAACTTTAATGCTTTTTCCTCGCTTGGAAAAGACAGTTTTAGAAGCCTTTGCCAAAGCGATTCCTGTTGAAGATGGAGAAGGAGAAAATATTCGTAAAATTGCTGGAGAAACACCTCGAGATTTAGGCATCTCAAGCGAACATCCTTGGGTAAAAACGAATGCAAATTGTCGTCTTGATGGGCAATTATCTTCTCTTTTTATTGTACAAGTTTATCGGAATTATCTTTTATCTGGAGCAACGGATACAGAGTTTCTCTGGGAATGTTGGTCGGCGATCGCCTTTACTCTCGCTTACGCAAAGAAGAGGGGAAAGGAAGAAGAGGGACAGTTTTGGAGACTGGGTTTAAAAGCCGCGATCGCGATCGCCAATGTCCTCCTAGAAAACCCGGCTGCAAATCCTAATCTACAAACACCCCATTATCCTGAAGATCTGGTCAATCTCCGGGATACCTATCAATCTTGGTTGGAAGCAATCCCTATTTTAAAAGAAGACAATACCGGGGAGGCGATCGCGATCGAGGCAATCTTTGAGGAATTGTACCGTCAACTCTTAGATTTACCCAGTCTAGGCGATCGCACCCTATCAGAAAACACCTTAACAGAATTTTCTCAGACTTATTTATTACCATTTCGCGAGAGAAAATTGGATGTAGAAACGGGAGAGAATTCTCAAGAAATTAAGGTGGGAATGACCTTTGCTTTAGCAACGCTTTTATTATTGCTGGGGAGAAAAGAAGAATCTCTACAAATTGCAGAGATGTTGGTCAAACTCATCTATAATAATGGTCTACAGTTTCGCACTCCTGCTATTTTGTCCCCGACTGGAACATTTCAAAAGAGTCATTCTCTTGATGGCATGACAATTTGGGCAATGTATGGGGTTTTAAGTCAATTTTCTTGATAGCGAACTCCGATCGCGTTCATCTTATCCCAATCTCGCGATCGTTGTGTTAGGCTCAGTTTAGGTATTGCACCGATCTTTTCTTCCTCCAATTATTGTCATGGGACGACCCTCTTTATGTTTGATCTTAGTTTTATCCTTGGGATTAACGGGTTTGTTGAATGCCAATGAGTCTTTTCCCGCGATCGCCACCGACACGAGGAAACAAGCGGGGCGATCGGAGAATACAGCCTATCAAGAAGTCATTCGACAAACTATCGCAATGGTCAACGATCGGCGATCGCAATCATTAGCGCAACAATTTGGCCTAGAGATTCTCAGTCTCACTTGGGAAGATACGGGACGCTACAAAAATTCTGCTGTCGGTCCCAATATTAGCGACATGACCATTCAAGTGCAAGAGAATCGTCAAATTCATTTAATGCCCATCATTCGCTACCCGAATTTCTCTGATAAGTCTGCTGACATTCCCCTCGATCGCTTCTTTCTCCTCGCAGGCAATGAAAAAGGGCGATCGCCCCTACAAAAGGTATCCTTGCAAGAGGTTTTAGGCAATTTACGGCGCTATTTACATCAGCCTGAGTCTTGGACGGGAGAAGGCAATTCTCTACTCGCCGATCGCGATACCCATGTTCTAGTTTCCGCCCAAGCCTGTTTTCTACCCATTCCCAAGGAGGGTTTAGCAACATTCAATCCCGTTTTGTTCAATTATCAATCCTATGAAGGCGATCCAGCCGTCTTAACCCTCTTGGCAACCCGAGAAGGAACAAGTGTTACGATCATTGATAATGGCGAAGATAGTTTCGATATTATTCAAGATGAGGAATATATGGCAACTTGGGGACAGCGCTTATTTTTTAATCAAAATGGCGATCGCGCTAGTTTGACAGGTCAACGTCTCAGGGACTTTCAAGGTAGAAATGCCCCAACTGGTCAAAGTGCAGATGCAGCCGGACAAAATGGCTTAAATATGGTCATGCTGATTCAAGTCCCCCTCAAACAGAAAAACCCCAATTCATTTTTGGGAGGAGGAACGCGAGGTGGTTCATCTTCTCTGGATAGTGATGTTGAAGCTGCTGTTATCGGTCATGGCGAACTAGAAGGACCCTTTACAGAAATTGGCAATTTGGCGATCGTGCGAGATACTGATTTTCCCATCCGAGTCACCGTACAATTTTATAAAGCAACCAGTAATGGCATCGTTTCCGAACAAGATATGCGGGAGATTAAAGCACAAATCGATCGCGTCTATGCAGAAGCGGATTATGTGGGCAGTTTAGTGGTAGAAGGGGTGACAGAACGCCCCACAGAAGATGATGGGAATTTAAAATAGAGGTTCATTTCTCGCGAGTAATTCTTCTGCTTCTCGCGTATCCAATACCTTAGCAAAGAAATATCCTTGAGCAAGATCGCAACCAAACTCTCGCATTTTTTCTAATTGTCGTTGCGTTTCAATACCCTCTGCGATCGCCTGCAAGCCTAAGTTTTTTGCCAACATGACAATAATGCGGGCAATTTCTGCCTTTTGAGCATTATCTTCAATGGCACTCACAAAAGACCGTTCTATTTTTAAACCGTGAATGGGAAACTGTTGTAAATATTCCAAACAAGAGTAACCCGTACCAAAATCATCAATGCACAATTGGATGTTTCTTTCTTGTAACTTTTGTAAAATTGTTCGGGCTGCATCCACCTTTTGCGTCCACAAACTTTCGGCAATTTCCAACTTTAACCAAGACGGATCGAAACCCGTTTGGGCGCAGATTTGATCGATGCGATCGATTAAATCTGGTTGTAATAATTGCTTACTAGAAAGATTAATATGAATATCTAAAGGAGTGGAAATCTTACCTTTCTTTTGCCAAGATTGAATTTGTTTACAGGCAGTTTCTAAAACCCAATTACCAATCGGAATAATTAGTCCACTTTCTTCAGCAGTATCGAGAAACTCAGCCGGATAGATCGTCCCTTTTTCAGGATGTTGCCAGCGTAATAATGTTTCAAATCCTTGCAATTTTCCGGTTTGTAAACAAACAATGGGATGGTAATGAACGGCAAATTGTTTTGCTTCCAAGGCTTGACGCAACTCCGTTTCCCATTGCCATTGAGAAACGACGCTTTGGTGCATGGCTGGATTAAAGAGTTCATAGCGTCCTTTTCCTAGTTCTTTGGCTCGATATAAGGCGGTATCTGCATCTCGCAATAAATCTTCAGGATTTTGATAATAAATGCAGGCTTCAACGAGATCGCCTTGTTGGTGCTTACAAAGCACTCCTTGTTGTTTTTCTTCTGCTTCCTCAAGGTTCACCTCACAAAAACTATCACCACAAGAAACAATACCAATACTCACCCCTGTAAATACAGTATAACCGTCTAATTGAAATGGTAATTGTAATTCTTTTTCGATGCGTTCTGCTACATGAATTGCCGTGTTAACCCCTTCTATATTATCCAACAAAATTGTAAATTCATCCCCACCCAAACGCGCTACCGTATCCCCTTGTCGCACGCATTTTTCTAAGCGTCGAGCAATTTCAATCAAGAGGCGATCGCCGACTAAATGCCCCAAACTATCATTGACAACTTTAAACCGATCTAAATCTAAAAAGAGGACGGCAAAATGATAAGATTTCTCGAAGCTATTTTGCCTCGCACGTTCTAAGGCATTACTCAAGCGTTTGCGAAATAAAGCGCGATTGGGCAAGTTGGTTAAGGCATCATAAAAGGCGCGTTGGTGCAGTTCCTCTTTATCCTGTTTCTGTTCGGTAATATCGACAACCATGCCTTCATAGTAAAGAATTTGCTCTTGTTCGTCTCTGACGACGCGGGCATTCTCGGAAATCCAAATAATACTGCCATCCTGTCTATAAATCTGCGATTCAAAGCCGACGACTTTATCGTTTTTTTGAATTAAACGAGCAAATTCTGTGCGTTGGGACGGTTCTACATAAAGTTGATGTTCGATGTCTGTTAGAGAGATAATAAGAGCTTCTGGGGTGCTATAACCATAAATTTTAGCTAGGGCAGGATTGGCGCTAATATAGTGACCATCTGGGGTAGTTTGAAAAATGCCCTCGACGGCGTTTTCAAAGATGCTGCGATATTTGGCTTCAGCTTGTTTGAGGGCTTCGCGATCGCCTTTGGCTTCGGTGATATCTCGAGCCACAAAAATGACGGTATTCTCTTCAGTGGGTGCAACGGTTGCGGCAAACCAAATCTCTTGTTCTTGGATGATGAGATTATATTCAATATTAATCGGTTTTTTCTCTTTTAATGCCTGTTGAATATAACCTAAAAAAAGCTCCGCTTGTTGGCGATCGAAGACTTGATGCAGATTTTTGCCGATGAGATGGTGCGAAGGTTTATAAAGTAAGGTGGGGTTGGTGGGGGCAATTTTCAGATAGCGTCCCTCGGCATCAAAGACGATGATAATATCTGTCATCGCTGCAAATAAGGCTTGCAGTTCCAATGCTTGCGATCGCAGTGCCTGTTCTGCTTGTTTGCGTTCGGTGATATCGGTGATAAAACCCTCTAACCCCAAGACATTCCCCGCTTCATCATAAATGCCGCGCCCTTTTTCCCAAACCCATTTGCACTCTCCGTATTTGGTATGGATGCGATATTCGACGACGTAGGGTTTATAGTTTTTAACGCTAGTGGCGATCGCCTCCAAAACATGGGAAACATCTTCGCGATTGATAATTTCTTCAAAAGAGTGAGGATTTTTCGCAATCAGTTCCTCACTTTTATATCCGGTCAGGGTTTGACAACCTTCACTCAAATAAGTCATAGACCAACCCGCGTCATTAGTGGCATTAAAGAAAATACCAGGGGTTGAATTAATTAAACTCCTTAATTGACGCTGACTATCCCGCAAGGCCACTTCTGCTTGCTTGCATCGGATAATCCCCCCGAGTTGGGCAGCAATGGTAGAAATTAGATCGAGTAAGCGACGATCGACTTGGCGATCGCGGTAGCTGAAAAAGATTAAGACTGCGACAACTTTATCATCGGCAATAATCGGAACCCCAAAAGCAGTTTTTAACCCAGATTCCCAAGCGAGTTGGCTGCGGAGAAACTCTGAATGGCGAGAAATATCGGGAAACCATTGGGGTTGGCGAGATTGCCAAATCCGTCCTGGAAGACCGACACTACAGGGAAAATAATAAACGTGACTTTGTTCGCGAAACTCTAACACATTGGGCAGGGTGCGATCGCCGTACCAAGCGGGACTCAATTCTAAAACTGTTTCACTTTCGTTGGGAATCCATGCCTCCCCTAAATCCCATCCTAAAACTTGGCAGGCGCGATTGAGAACTAATTCCAGAGCAGAATTTAAGTCCGTTGCTTCCCCCGCAGCCGGAGTGAGATAT
>NZ_JAYGHV010000054.1:0-10351 GCF_034932145.1 Spirulina sp. 06S082
TTCCCGCTTTCATCGCTGCAATCACCGCAACTTGATACCTTTGTTCCTTCAAGGCCGCTAATGCCTTGCGTGCCTCCCCTTCGATCGCCTGTAAGGTTTCCGCATCATCACCTCGGGCGAGTTCCTCCTCTCGCAATTCGTGCAAGTATTGGATGAGTCTCGATCCCGTATCGTGAATGCTTTCGTAAATTTCTTGAAACCGTTGAGAAGACATGAATGGGTAATGGGTAATGGGTTAGAGGCAATTATTCTGTTCTTTTTTACTCAAGGCGATTTGGATACCGAGAGCAATTAACCCGATCGCCGCGATCGCAAATACTGCTGTTGCTAATGTAGCAAGTCCTGCGACCAAAGTTCGCACGGCGATGGCAATCCTCAAGGAAGCTGCGGTGGTGGAAGGTAGAGGGGTATGGGCTAAGGTTGCGGTAATGGAGGTGGTTAGTAAATACAAGAGGGTGGCAAAACCTGCCGCAATAGAAGACCCGATTAAGCATTGTAAGGGCGTTACGGGTTTGCGATCGGATGTTGGAGAAGAATCGCTCATGGAGAGTGGAGAATAAACTATTTTTACATTTTAATAGGACTTACGCATTAGCCCCCTAAATCCCCCAACTTTGGGGGACTTTGACTCCGGTTTCCCCCAGATTTGGGGGCTAGGGGGCGAAATATTGTTGAATTGCGTAAGTCCTATTTAAGAGGGATTGGAGAGATAAGGAGAAGGGAAATGCAATAATGGAAACGGTAGCAATGGCAAAGGAAAAAAGAAGATGATTGCTTCAGTTGTCGAAATTCCTCACTATCGTTTTAATACAACGAATTACCGGAGAATGTGGGAGACGGGTATTTTTAAAGAAGGCGATCGCGTGCAGTTAATTGCAGGAGAAATTGTACAAATGGCAGCGATGGGAACCAAGCATCAAGCCTGTGTAGCGCGGCTAACTCGCTTCTTTGTGGAAAGGTTGGGCGATCGCGCAGTGGTTTGGCCGCAAAATTCCCTGGAAATTAGCGAAAACTCTCTACCGGAACCCGATCTGGCTTTATTAAAGCCTCGCGCTGATTTTTACGAGACACTGCAACCGCGATCGCAGGATGCGTTATTAGTTATAGAGGTGTCGGATAGTACGGTACGCTTCGATCGCGAGGTCAAAACGCAGATTTACGCCCGAGGGGGAGTGCTAGAAATGTGGTTGATTGATATTAATCGCCAAGGGGTGGAAGTATACCGCGACCCAAGTGAGAATGGCTACCAAACCGAACTAACTTTTGTGTTGGATGCTGAGATTTCACCCCTTGGGTTTTCCGATTGCGCGATCGCCGTCAGCCAAGTTTTTGCTTAATTTCTTAAATTATGGGCTAGAAGTTTGTAGTTCCTCGATCGCTTTCATCACAGCTTCTAAATTATCCTGTGCTTGGGTATTATCGGGATTAAGTTCTAGTGCTTTTTGTAAGGCTGCCAAAGATTCGGGATATGCCTTCAAAGCACGCTGAGTAATGCCCAAACCCATCCAAGCATTCCCATCATTAGGATTTAACTCTAGGGTTCTTTCATAAGCCTCTAACGCCTTTGTATACTGACGATTGGACATGAGATTGAGGGCGCGGTTGTACCATCCTAAAGCCGAATCGGGATTCAAGGCGATCGCCCTTTGTGCCTCTGCTGCTCCCTCACTATAGCGTCCCGCCCGCCACAATACAGCACTGAGATTGAGATAAATCTTCTCTAAAGAAGGCTGCCCGCCGATTTGGGCATCTCCTTCTAAAGCCGTGCGATAAGCAATAATTGCCTCGCTGTACTCTCTTAAAGTAGTGAGAATTCGTCCTCGATTATACCATGCCCGAGAGGATTCTGGATTGAGATCGATCGCCTCCTGAGTTGCATCTAACGCCTCACTATAACGTTCCAATAACCATAACAGAGTCGATTGATTCAGCCATGTTTCCTCATAAGTGGGATTTAAGGAAATGGCGCGATTCACAGAAGCCAATCCCTCCTCATACTTAAACTGTCCCGCGAGAGAATTGCCGCGCTGACTCCAAGCATAGGAAGCACCTTCCAATCCCCAGCGATCGTCTCCTTCTTGTAAGGCTTTGTCGCAGGAGGCTTGAGCATCGCTGTATTGTCCCAGACGATTGAGAGCAGCGCAACGATTAGCCAAAGCTAAAGCATAATTTTCACTTAATTTTAACGCCCAATCGTGAGAAGCCAAAGACTCCGTATTGCGTCCCAAACGTCCTAATACTGTTCCTTGTTCCGTCCATGTTTCCTCATTATCGGGGTCGATCGCCAGGGCATCATTGTAAGATTGCAAGGCATCCTGATAAAACTGTAGCCCTTGCTGGGGGGAGTTTTGCGTCGGTGCCAGTTTTACCAATACCCGTCCCCGATTTAATAACGCTGTCGCTGCATTTTGGTGTCCCCAATTTCCCGCTTGAATAGCGCGATCGCAGGCCACCAAAGCCTCCTCATACCGGGAAAATTGCGCCAAAGACAAACATCGCCCCGCATAAGCCGGAGAATAGCTGGGATTAGTGCGAATTGCCCAATCGTAGGACTCTAGTGCCTCGGAATGGTTCCCTACTTGAGTCATCGCCACCCCTCGGTTGTACCAGGCGATCGCGGGGGTACCTTCTCCCCAGTCCCCATCAATTTCCAGCCCTTCATCGCAAGCCACCACCGCATCATCCGTGCGTCCCAATGCCGTCAGAGAAGCGCATCGTTTCGCTAAAGCGAGGGAATCTGTAGGACTGCGACGCAAGACCTGTTCGTAAGATACCAAAGCATCTCCATATTGGGAGAGGGCAAACAGAACATCCCCCCGGTTATTCCAAGTTACGGGATCGTTGGGAAAAAGTCCCACAGCTTGGTCGCAGGCTTCCAGGGCTTTCTCGTAATCTTCTGCCAAGAGAAGCGTATTGCACAAACTCGCCCAATAGTCAAAATCAACGAGTTTTTCCTGGGCGATCGCCGTCGCCGGAAAAAGCAACAACGAAGCGGGAATGACGGCTAAAAAACGTTTAAATTTCATTATCTTCTTCCGTGTGGTTAGTCGGCCAGAAGTTCTCATCCATGACTTGTTCTAGGTCAAAGGGACAAATTTCGGGGAATTGTTCGTCGGGGAGATCGGTTTCGGCGATCGCTAAATCTCGTGCTTCCGACCAGCTTTCCTTCATGGCTTCCTCCAATCTAGATTGTAAACCAGGATTGCGCCGCAACTGTTCTTGGTTTTTTCTTCAAAATCCTTGGACAATTGAAGCTAAATAGAACCAATCAACTATTTTTGCAGTTACAATGAAAATCGCTTTGAGTAATGAACTTTCATTTTTTTGAAATCCAAAATACTTTGGCGTTGGAAAATTTGCGGGTTGGGGCGATCGAAGGTTAAACGTTTTTTTAAAGAGGTATCTCTTTCCACGCGCAAGTTACTAACTCACTCAACCAACGTCTTTGCGCGCGATCGAGAACGCCGCGATCGCGTAACACTTCCTTGTTAAGATCGTCTAAAGTTTGTCCCTGCTTTCGCGCAACTTTGACCACTCCCGCGATCGCCGTAGCAATTAACTCTTCGTTGAGAGGGCGTTTCTGCAAAGCCATAATTTCTTCTGGACTATCGGGGATGGAATCATTCATAATGCGATCGCGTTGTAAAGGTTGCTTAAAATGTTAAGTTTATTAAAGAGTTTTAAGAATAGGTATCCGACAGTGTAGCTTAAATTGGCCGTAACTTAACTCTGTATTTCCTCTCAATTCAATTCCCCATCAAAAATAATGCGAGAACTTTTATATTTAGAAATTCCGATCGCCGACTCTGCAAAAGTTTGTCGCTGGTTGCAAGAAGAATGGCAACCTCGTCTCGGGCAAAAGATAATAACCCCCAAGGGAATTCGCCTGCAATTCAACAAAAATACCGTCAAAAGTGCTTCATCACACCTTTCCTCAATTTCGGAAAGCGAACTATCAATTTTTACTTGGTGCCTTCAGCGTACCACCTATTTAAAGGTCTTTCGCTGGGGAGAGAAATCTGTTCCTTTAGAATCTCAATTACAACAGCAGCTACAAACTGAGATCAGAAAACGCTTTCCCCAACAATATCACCAATTCCCAGAAATAGATTTATCTCAACAGTCTATTTTTGAGGCACTCGCACCCTATTATCCTCAAACCGTGCGCTTTTTTCAAAAAATACCCCGAGGAGAAGCAGATCTCAACCGTGCTTATTGGTGGGAAAAACGCTGGCGAGAAAGTGTCAAAAATCCCCAACAACCTCCACAAGTTATCTTTCCAGAAAATGAGCAAAAAGACAACCAAAAATCGGAGTATGACCTGATTTATATTGGCGGTGCTTTAGGGGTCATTCATGCCGCAGTAATGGCACGATTAGGCTATCGCGTCCTTTTGGTGGAACGTTTGGCTTTTGGACGCATGAATCGTGAATGGAATATTTCTCGGGGAGAATTTCAAAGTTTAATCGATTTGGGTTTATTTACCGTTGAAGAATTTGAATCTGTCATTGCACGGGAATATAAAGATGGATTTAATAAGTTTTTTGATGGCAATAATCCCCCATATCTCAAGTCAAAAGTATTGCATACGCCAACGGTTTTGAATATTGCGATCGCCTCTGACAAACTCTTACATCTCTGCGGAGAAAAATTAAAGGCGGCTGGGGGAGAAATTTGGGATGAAACTGAGTTTGTCCGTGCTAATATTGGTAAAAATAATGTCACAGTTCAGTTAAAAAAACTCGGAACGGGAAAGGAAAGACAAGCAACAGGACGCTTATTAATGGATGCCATGGGAACAGCTTCTCCTATTGCCTGGCAACTCAGCAATGGACGGGCTTTTGATAGTGTTTGTCCAACGGTGGGTGCTGTCATTGAAAAGGGTTTTGCACCGGGGGTTTGGGATTCAACTTATGGAGATGTTCTCAACTCTCATGGGGATATTTCTCGAGGACGACAATTGATTTGGGAACTATTTCCGGGAGAAGGCGAGGAATTAACAGTTTATCTCTTTCATTACCACCAAATACATCCCGATAACCCTGGTTCTTTATTAGAAATGTATGAAGATTTCTTTACAATTTTACCAGAGTATCGCCGTTGCAACATGGATGAATTGGTCTGGAAAAAAGCAACTTTTGGTTATATTCCAGGACATTTTAGCATCGGAAGTGGCGATCGCGCCGTGGCTTTCGATCGCCTCCTAGCCATTGGAGACGCGGCTTCTTTGCAATCTCCCCTCGTGTTTACCGGATTTGGTTCTTTAGTGAGAAATTTAGGGCGCATAACCAATCTTCTGCATACGGCGTTAAAACACGATTTACTCGAAAAACAACATTTAAACCAAATTCGCGCCTATCAGAGCAATATTGCCGTAACTTGGCTCTTTTCTAAAGGGATGATGGTACCCACTGGCCAAACTTTACCCCCTCAAAGAGTGAATGCGATGCTAAATACATTCTTTGGTTTATTGGCAAATGAACCCCCAGAAATTGCCGATACTTTTATCAAGGATAAGTTTAATTGGCTGACCTTTAATCGTCTTGCGATTAAAGCAGCTTTGATGAATCCTTTATTAATTGTTTGGATTTGGAAACAATCGGGTACAGAGGATTTTATCCGTTGGATCGGTAGTTATTTGACCTTTACTTTAGAAGCAATTTTAGGGTTTTGTTTTAAGGGTTGGCTGCCAGGATGGTTGCAGCGATCGCAGGGTTGGTTGGAGAAAAAATATCCGGCTTTATGGTTGCGTTTGTCGAGTTTTAGCGATCGCCTCGCTGCGGGGATCGGTTTATCGCCAGAAGTAGCTAATCAACAACAACAAGCAGCATTAACCCGTCAAAAAAACTTGCGATCGGCTTTAAATACGCCAATTAAAAACTAAATTAAATCTAAATTAAATTATGTCATCTCAAAATCATGGTCCCTCTCCCAATACTCCTTTTCCGATCCCTGGAGTAACAAGGCTATGCTATCTCAAAAATATCATCAAAAACCCCAATATTATTGTAGGAGATTATACTTATTACGATGATTTTGAAAACCCAGAAAACTTTGAGAAAAATGTTCTCTATCATTTTGATTTCATCGGCGATAAATTGATTATCGGCAAATTTTGCGAGATCGCCTCTGATGTTAAATTTATTATGAATGGCGGCAATCATCAAATCGCTGGAATTAGTAGCTATCCCTTCTCTATTTTTCAAAAGGGTTGGGAAATTGTTGCACCGGAAGCATGGCCGCATAAAGGAGATACAATGATTGGTAATGATGTTTGGATTGGTTACAATGCAACCATTTTGCCTGGAATTCATGTGGGGGATGGGGCAGTAATTGCCGCTAATTCAACCGTGAGTAAAAATGTAGCACCTTATCGGATTGTGGGGGGAAATCCAGCCACAACCATCCGGCAAAGATTTGGCGATCGCACTATTGAAAAACTCTTAAAAATAGCCTGGTGGAACTGGGATATTGAGAAAATAACGACTCATCTGCCTATAATTTGTAGTAATGATGTTGAGGCATTAATAGCGATCGATAATGAAAATGATTGATGGAAGATAGGCGGAAAAATGGAAGCTATAATCAAATCTCGGTTGAGAACAAGCGTTCAACCCGGCTGCAAACTCATAACGAGTTAAAGCGCGATCGCATCCAAGGAAGTCTCTTCGAGGGTGAAATCAATTACTAATGATTGATGATTGATTAAATGGGTAAGCGTTTAATATCCTTATTGTTACCTAAAACTACCATTGCCATTCCTTGATGAAGACGACGATTTGGTAAAGGATTAATATCAAATTTCTTGTCATCTTCAGCGATCGCCAGCACTGTCAAACCATAAAGACTGCGGAGTTGAAGTTCTGTAATCGTTTTACCGTCAAATTCTTCCGGGATAAGAACTTCGACAATACTGTGATCGGGATCGAGATCGAAGCGATCGAGAATAGCGGGTTTAGTCAGCATATAGGCCAAGGCCTCTCCCGCTTCATATTCAGGGAAAACAACGCGATCGGCCCCTACTTTTTCTAAGAGTTTGCCATGAATTTCTGTAGAGGCTTTTGCGATCACATTAGACACTCCTGCTTCTTTCACATTCAGGGTTGTAATAATACTCTCTTGAATATAGTTACCGATGGCAATAATAACGGTATCAAATTCAAAAATTCCTGCCTCTTTCAAGGCATTTGGTTCTGTTGAATCCAAACAGATTGCATGAGTCGCAATGCTATCATTAATGGCGCGAGCTACTAATTTTTCATCAATATCCACCCCTAAAACTTCATAGCCCATTTTGTGCAATGAAGCCGCCACCGATCGCCCAAAACGACCTAAACCAATAATGGCAAATTGCTTATTTTCTCGCGTTAAAGTCGCCAGAAAATTCAGCGATCGCAAATTCCAACTGTATTTTTGTCCTTTATTGACCATCTAGCCAACCAATAGATTTTCTTCAGGATATTTTACTTGACTGGGGCAAGGATCGCCAAATAAAGCGGCCATTAAAACTAGAATACCGACTCTGCCAATGAACATGGTCAGAATGATCACCAATTGTCCCCATCCCGAAAGATTTGCGGTAATTCCCGTAGAAACCCCCACGGTAGCAAACGCGGAAATAACTTCAAAAAAAAGATTGATAAATTCAAAGTTCTGTCCTTCAATCAGAACCAGTAAAGAGGTGACGATCGCAATGGTCATTCCCGACCCAAAAACCACGGTGATCGCTTTTAAAATCAACGAACTGGCAATCTTGCGTCCGTAAATAACGACCTCTTCATGGCCGCGCAAGGTGGAACGAGTACAATTAAATAAAATTCTCAATGTTGTGGTTTTAATTCCTCCTCCTGTACCGCTTGGACTGGCACCAACAACCATTAAGCCCATCACAATAAATAAAGTTGCCTCTTTCATCTTACCAAAGTCTAAAGTATTAAAACCTGCCGTGCGGGTGGTGACAGATTGAAACCAAGCGGACAGAATTTTCTCTTGTATGGGAAGACTTGCCAATGTATCAGAATTAACTGATTCGATTATGAGAAAAGCAAACGTTCCTAATACCAGTAATATTAGAGTGGTATTAACAACAACTTTGAAGTTGAGAGAAAAAACAAATCTTGGTTTAGGATTCTGAAATTGATTCGTACACCAAATATAAAATTCAATAATGGTTTGATACCCAATTCCCCCCAAAATAATGAGTGCAGGAATGACTAAATTAATAGTCCATGAGCCACGATAAGCGACCAAACTATCGGAAAATAAACTAAACCCGGCATTGTTCCAAGCACTAACACTATGAAAAATGGCTAACCACAGTCCTTGGCCAAATCCGTAATCATCTGCGAAAGTTTTTAGGGTCAAAAAAGCCCCTGTTAGTTCAAAAAGGATAGTCGTTGCTAAGATGGAACGCATTAAATTACGACTTCCGTGTAGAAAGGGGCGATCGAAGGATTCTTGAATGGCAAATTTTTGCCTCAAATCGAATTTGCGCCGTAAAACTAAAATCAAAAAGGTGGTGCTGGTCATATATCCTAACCCCCCAATTTGAATTAAAAGTAAAATGAAAAATTCACCGATCGCCGAGAAATGCGTTCCGGTATCTACGACGATCAACCCTGTTACGCAAACGGCTGAGGTAGAGGTAAAAAGTGCAACGAGAGGACTATTCCAAGTGCCTTCACTGGTGGAAATAGGTAGGGTTAAGAGGAGTGTTCCTATCAGGATAACACCGATAAAACCCAAACAAATTGTACGAGCAATCGTCATGCTTTTATTAATTCAAAACTGAGGATTCAGACTAAGCATTGTTTGCAATCTTTTGTCGATCGCCTTCCCACTAAGAACTGAAACGCGCCATCGTTTGTTTGGCAAAACCTTGCAGAAATTCTGTTCTTTGATTTTGCTCAAAAACAACTTTGAGTTTCTGGGTTAATTTCTGCCAATTAAAGGGTGTTTCTTCCGTCGTTGAATCGATCGCACAATCTTGGAAATAGGCAATTAAACTCAACCCAGCCAAGCGGGTTAAATAAGCCGCGCTAATTCCCTGCATCGTTCCTCCCGCAACAAAAGTAATCGCATTGCTTTTTAGTAAATGCCCGATCGCTTGAGTGGAGAGTTCTACGATACCTAATTTAACCATGAGTTGCCCGATCGCCCCTGCTGTATCTTTACTAACAGATAGGGATAATTTTTGTTGATAAATTGCCCCTAAATCCACTAACATTTGAGCGCTAATCGCCGCCGTTGCTAATAAATCTAATGCCGCGACAGGGTTAGCAAAGGCTGTTGCAGCAGCAATCCATTGATATTGTTCGACAATCGGTAAAGCGCGATCGCGGCGAATATCATTGAGCCTGATTTTAATTTGCTGCTGTAGGGTTTGCGCTTCTCGCCAGGTTGTCCCCCAGACTAATGATTCTCGTTCTGTGCTTAAAATAACCTCGAGGCGATCGCGCAATGGTTGTGTTTCTGGTTTTTGTGATTCTTGCCACTCCTTTAAAGACCCATCCCCTTGATGTTGGCGAACTTGAATCGGGGCAGGTGCCGCTAAAATCGAAAAAACATCTTTTGCGGGTAAAATCCCCAAAATATGTTGGTGTAACTGTTGTAATATCATTTCCCGTTCTTCGGGGATATAGCGATCGCCTTTATTGAACAGCAACAAGATTCGCTGATTGACACTTCTGAGCCGTTTTAAGACCTGCAATTCTGAATCCGTTAAATCCCCCGTCAGCAACCATAAGACCGCATCAGCAGCCTGCAAACAGTCTTCCTGCCAGTTTTCTAAACTGTGAGAAGGAGTCGGCATTTCCTGCCAAGTGACATTTTCCCAAGTCGATGTGGCCAGGATTTTCTGCAAGCAGGTTTTTCCTGCTAATTTTGCCCCGGCGATCGCAATATTAACCTCCTGTCGCTCTAAGCGTTTGGGAAGGAGATTCAATTGAACTTCTAAATCGCTACAATCGCGATCGGTATCTTCTGCTTTCAGTATCGAGAGGCGATCGCGCGTTTGGGCGATCGCCGCTTCCACCTCTTTTCGACCCAGAGAAGCGGGAAAAATTAGAGGGGGAGTCTTTTGGCCAAATTGATGTTTTAGCCACCAAAAACTCCCCCCGATGGCGATCGTACCCAACAAACTAACTTCGCCGATTTCTAGGGCTGTATCGCGAATACTCCAGAACAACCACAGTCCAAACGACAAGGCCATTCCGCCAACTAAAATGGGTTTGCGGAGTTGTAGTCTCATTTCCCTCTCCTCATGGCCAGATATTTGTCCTACTTTATTCCCTCCATGCTACAGGGAGTTGGGGGAGTGTGGGAAGGGTGGGGAGTGTGGGGAGTTGGGGGG
>NZ_JAYGHV010000055.1:0-10273 GCF_034932145.1 Spirulina sp. 06S082
TATGGGGCTGCACCTTCTGCTGGGGCTGTACCATCTGCCGGGGCTGTACCATCTACTGGGGCTGCACCTTCTGCTGGGGCTGCTGCATTCTGAGCGGCTAACTCCTCCTCACTGACAGGAATCAGAATTTCGATGTCAAATTTAGTTGTTAGCTCGGGCTGACCCGCCGTTAAAATGTTACCGCGAGGCGTTAATAAACGTTGTTCCTGTTCGGCAACTTCCATGCGAACATTTTGGACCACTAACAATGTTTGTACCCTCTCCAGATTTCTGAGAATTTCCAAAGTTTCGCCAAAAGGAGCCTCAATGGTTAAGTCAGTTATTATTTGACGCTTGAGCAAACCATTAACCGGTGCCCCCCAAGAACTATCCGCGATCGCCTCTGGCTCTCCCGAAGGGGGAATGTAACTGAGCAAGAGTCCGCGATTTTTCACCTGTTGATTAATTGTCAGCAACAAGGTATCTAAGCTGGCTTCTCCAGAGAACAAACTCAATACTTCTTTTTGAGAGGCTTGAACCTGTTGCAGTTGAGCTTGCAGTTCTTGGCTTTTGGCTTGCAAGTTTGCCAGTTGTAGCTTCTGCACCTCTTTTTCATCAACCTGTGTTTTCAGAGTTTGTAAATTATCCCAAGCTGGCTTCAAAAATTGATAACCTAAGCCTCCAGCAGCAGCCAAACCGATAACAGCAATTAAAACACCGCCAATCATTGGCGTAAACGTAATCCCAAACGCATTAGGATAGGGGGATTTTTCTTCTTCTTCCCCACCCATTGGAGCGAGATCGTCTGCAAAAGTCATTAAAACACCTCCAGTAACAACAAACAAAAACAAG
Source organism: Spirulina sp. 06S082 (assembly GCF_034932145.1). NCBI lineage: Bacteria > Bacillati > Cyanobacteriota > Cyanophyceae > Spirulinales > Spirulinaceae > Spirulina > Spirulina sp. 06S082. Next base: position 832 of record NZ_JAYGHV010000055.1, read on the forward strand.
GGGAAATTCCCAAATATTTTATTCAGCAGAAATCAGTCCCTTTTGTTCGAGATTTTTAATCCGAACTACTGAACCGAGGGCTCCTTTACTTTCTAATTGAGTCACGAGTTCTGCTGGGGGTTGTTCGCTGAGATCGTTTAGGGCAATTTCTATGGTGTATTCGACCACTTGAGGCAGTTCGAGAGCCACCGTCCCCTCTTTCCCTTCTGCCTGTTTAACATCGTTGGGGTCGTCAACCAGTTTGGCGCTGACAATTTTCCCCGTATCTGGATTGAAAAAAAGCGATTTTTCCAAGGACAACAAGAAATAATTGACAGTATCGTAAGAATCGGCATAACCCAAAATGGATAAACTCGGCATGGGTTTGGCCTCTGCCACGGGGGGCTGACCTGCTGGGGGGGGTTGTGCTGGTGTCGCCGCCGCCGCCACTTCGGTTTCCTTCTCCGTGATGGACTTGAGTTGTACCCCTGGGGGAATGCGATCGCGAATATCCGCTAAAACCGCCGACCAAGGCAAAATCTTGACGAAAACCGTCGCCAGTCCGTCGGTTTGTCGTTGAGCAACATCAATTTGCCCTTGCAATTCTTGGATTTGAGCGTTTTGTTGTTGCAGGAGACCCAGTTCTCCATCTAAAATCCGCGATTGTTCTTCATATTGAGCAGTTTGTAAGTTGAGATAAACAAACCCAGCCCCCGCAATTCCTACCCCAACCAGACCGATCGCCCCTCCGACAAACAAGGGAATGAGTTCGTCAAGGGCGATTTTCCGCGCGGGAGTTTTGGCGGCTCCTCCCGCCGGTGCAGCACTAACAGCGCGATCGTTGAGAAAATTAACATCTAAGCTATACATTTTAAATCTCCCGCAGTCCCAAACCTAAAGCAATGCCCAATCCTGGACGAACAACGTCGGGGATATCTTCGTCCGTTTCGAGGGACAATGACGAAACGGGGTCGATCTGAGCCGTGGGTAAACTCAAACGATTGGTAAAAAACTCGTCGAGTTGACCAATACCACCACCAGGACCTGCTAATAATAATTGTGCCACTTCTAGTTCTCCGCTTTGATTGAGATAAAAGTCAATGGAACGGCGCAATTCATCGGTTAATTCTCCCAATACCCTCAAGAGGGCGGCCATGCCTGGATTAATACCTGTGGCCCCAGTTCGCAAGCCATCTACGGGGGTAGAGGGAATGGTCATACCTTGCAGCATCTCTGTATCCCGTTTGGTGGGTAAATTCATGGCTCTAGAGAGGGCGCTTTGCAGTTGAAAAGTCCCGAAGGGAACTGTACGGGAAAATTGGGGAACCCCATCAACAATGATGGCAATTTCGGTACTTTCAAACTCGATATCCACTAAAACGGCGGCTTCTTGGGGTCCAAATTGCCGTAATTGCTCCCGAATGGTGCGAATGAGGGCAAAACTGTTAATATCGAGGACATCAATTTCTAAGCCCGCTTGCTGCATGGTATCGACGTAAACATCCGTGACTTCCCGGCGGGTTGCAACCAGCAAAACCTGCACTTTTTCAATACCGTCTTCATCCTCAAAAAAACCCAGCTTTTGGTAGTCCAAGTCTACTTCTTCTCTGGGATAGGGGAGGTATAAACCCGCTTCGTGGTTGAGAACCATTTCTTTCAGTTCTTTGTCGTCCAGTTCGGCGGGAATGGGAATAATGCGAATGATCGCCTCGCGCATGGGAATGGCGGTGGCAATTTTTTTACACTTGATATTATTTTGATTGAGGGTTTCTTGGATCAATTCAGCCAGGGCGGGAGAGTCTACAATTTGTCCATCCTCAAAGATGCCTTCGGGGACTTCTTCGGTAATGTAGGTATCTAATTTATAGGTTTGCCCTTGTTTTTTCAGTTGCACGATGTTAATACGTTCGGGTGCAACTTCGAGGCCGAGTCCTTTCCCCGATTTGGCAAACAGTCCTTTTAGCGAACTAAACATAGATTCAACAGTAATCGGTAATCGGTAAGAGCGATCGCGTTATCCTTTTCTTTATTACAGTGTAACCGTGGAAGTCATCGTCTATACACTTCTTTGGCTCAATGGCTTAACGCTTCTCAAATCTAACTTAGAATTTCTTTTCAGGAAAGATTTTTTTTGCGAGTGGGGAAGTAGGGGAAAAATGGGGTCTGGTGAAATCTCCCCAGATGATTGATAATTGTTGATTAAATCGTTGATAATTGACAAAGTGAGAATTTACAAGCCGTTTCATTTGGGTTTATCTCTTCTGGCAGGGCTGGCATTGAGCGTATCAATCGGCTGTACGTCACGTCCTGCGGCGGAGGATACGGGAGAAATCGAGTTTTGGACGATGCAGCTTCAGCCGAAGTTTAATGACTATTTTGGCGATTTGATTGCGGCGTTTGAGGCGGAAAATCCAGGGGTGAAGGTACGCTGGGTGGATGTCCCTTGGACGGCGATGGAAAGCAAGATTCTCACGGCGGTTTCGGCGAAAACGGCTCCCGATGTGGTCAATCTCAATCCGACTTTTGCTTCGCAACTGGCCACCCGTAATGCTTGGTTTGACCTTGACGATCGCATTTCCCCAGAAGCGCGATCGCAATATCTGCCCAATATTTGGCAAGCGAGTACCCTAAAAGATCAGAGTTTTGGGATTCCTTGGTATTTGACGACTCAAATTATCATCTACAATCGATCGCTTTTACAAGAAGCTGGACTCGATCGGCCCCCGGCGACTTATGCTGAATTGGCGAACATGGCCAAGCAAGTTAAGGAAAAAACGGGCAAATACGGCTTTTTTGTGAGTTTTGTGGCCGAAGATTCTGGCGAAATTTTAGAATCTTTGGTAAAAATGGGCGCGAGTTTGGTTGATGATGAGGGCAAAGCGGCGTTTAATACCCCAGAAGGAAAAGCTGCTTTTCAATATTGGGTCGATCTTTATCAACAAAATTTGCTTCCCCCGGAAGTTCTCACCCAAGGACACCGTTACGCGATCGAACTTTATCAAGGGGGAGAAACAGCTTTATTGGCAACTGGGGCGCAGTTTTTTCCTACCATTGAAAATAATGCTCCGGCGATCGCCAAAGTTTCTGCGGTTGCACCTCAAGTTACTGGAGAGTCGGGGAAAAAGAATGTTGCGGTGATGAATTTGGTCATTCCTCGGGATACAGATAATCCGGAAGATGCGCTCAAATTCGCCTTATTTGTAACCAATTCAACCAATCAATTAGCTTTTGCCAAGGAAGCGAGTGTTTTACCTTCAACGAAAGATTCAGTACAAGAATATATTGGTAAATTAAACGAGAAAACCGATCTATCTCCCTTGGAACAAGCGTCAAAAGTAGGCGCACAGCAATTAAATGATGCTGAAATTTTAGTTCCAGCAATGGACAATCTCAAAGTATTACAAAAGGCAATTTACACCAATTTACAAGCAGCAATGCTCGGCCAAAAAAGTGTCGAACAAGCCCTTGAAGATGCTGAAAAAGAATGGAATTCGGTAGTCGGCAATTGATGAATTTGGGTGCATCTCAGCTTTGTAAAAATGTAAAAAAAGCGAGCAAGATGTTTGTCCTTTGGACACGCTATACGGACGCACTACCCCCATTATGTCAGTTTTTTAAAAATAGCGAGCAAGATGTTTGTCCTTTGGACACGCTACGCGAACGCACTACCTCAATTATCATGTATTGTATGTAGTGGGAGCGTCTCGCTCCCTAGCTCTAAATTAGCGCTAATTTAGCGCTAATTTAGCTCTAATTTAGCTCTAATTTAGCTCTAATTTAGCTCTAATTATAATTATGCAAGTTCAATTTAGAGAATTTAATCCTTTTGATTTGTGGATTTGGTTGGAGTTTTCTACAACCCCTTCCCGTATGGAACAACAGTATATAGAGGAAATTTTTGATTCTTGGTTTTATTTGGGAAAATTAGGAGGATTCAATGCCGAAAATCTGCAAGTTACTGAGATTGGAGTTGATATTAGTTATTTAGAATATCAGGAAGAAACAGCAGATAATTCTCTGATGTCACTGATGCACAATATGGGAGAATTTGAATATCTCGGAACTTGGGGACGCTGTTGGTTCGATTTAGGCACGAGTGACGCGATCGCCTTGGATGTATTAATTAATTCTCTTCTGCGCTTAAATCAAGAATATGTTGAAATCCAAAAATTGATCATTGGTGGAGAGAATGAAGATTGGCCTGTGCAGAAAACCGATCGCGCTGAATTCGATCCCTCACACAATTAACATAATGAGCAAACATGAGTAAAACCAATAAAATTCGCGTTTTAGCATTGGGAGTGATCCGCGATCGCGATCGCATTTTCCTCTCTGAGGGATACGATCCCATCAAAGAAAAATATTTTTATCGCGCCCTCGGAGGAGGTGTTGATTTTGGCGAAACCAGTTTAGCGGCTTTACAGAGAGAGTTTCAAGAAGAATTACAAGTCGATTTAAGCAATATTTACTATTTGGGTTGTTTGGAGAATGTGTTTGTTTTCAATGGGAAACCCGGACATGAAATTATCCAACTTTATCAGTGCGATTTTGCTGATGCTACATTTTATCAACGCGAAGAAATTAGCTTTCAGGAAGGAAAACGAGAGAAAAAAGCCCTTTGGGTGAACCGCGATCGCTGTTTATCTGGCGAATTAAATGTCGTTCCCAAATCCTTTTTAAAGTACCTTTAATTTCCAATTTGTCATGGCTTCTTCCCGGAAAGAAGAGGACGACACACTCCAGTAGCGCAAAGTTCCCTCTGTATCGTAGAATGGGGAATCTCCTTAAAATAAAGTTCTATTGCTGTTCTCTCAATCTCAAACCGAGAGGCGCTTGTCCTTTCGATCGCAGTTGTCGCGAACAGTTTCTGCACAATCTCATAATTATCTTGCAATATTGTTGTAACGCGATCGCCCCGGCGATGGTTACAGCATAACAGTCGAGCAAGATTTATACATAATCATGGCTAGACGAAAAAAACTCTTTCCTTGCGGTCACAAGGGATACGGACAAATTTGCCACCGATGCGCCCAAAAAGAGGAAGATCGCGAAAAAAAGAAACAGGAAAAACAACAGTGGGAAGAAACCTTTGCCCACGATCTTATCGATCTGACGGATCTACCGAAAAATGTTGTGGTTAAGGCCAGACAAATTATCAGTAGCATTCAAGAACAACAAGATTATCGCCAATTTCGCGGCAAGAGATTGCGCCACGATCGCTCAATTGTCAGCGTTCCGGTAACTCGTAATTATCGCCTAATCTGTCGAGATAGCGGCAACTTACTCGTCCCAGAGGCCGTGATTTCCCATGAGGATTACAATGTTTGTAAACCTGGAAGTTGAACAATTGTTAACGATCGTGTCAACGATCGGTTATTCGCGAACAAGGAGCAGTTACTTGTTGACTTTCCTCTTAACATATCATGCAAATTTATCTTGATTACAGTGCGACAACACCTCAACGTCAGGAAGTTGCAGCGAAAATTCAACAAGTCACCAGTACCCAATGGGGTAATGCTTCCAGTTTGCATTCTTGGGGAGAAAGGGCGGCCTTAGTGCTTGAGGAAGCGAGATTTCAAGTGTCCCGTTTAATTAATGCTTCAGACCCCGAGACCATCGCCTTTACTTCCGGGGGAACAGAAGCAAATAATTTAGCAATATTTGGCATAACTCGGCAATATTGTCAACCCCAACATTTAATTATTTCTAGTGTCGAACATTCCGCGATCGCCGAACCAGTAAAATTATTAGAAAATTGGGGTTGGCAAGTGACTCGTCTTGGGGTTAATCGCCAAGGAAGGGTCGATCCTAGGGAATTAAATGCTAGTTTGCAAGGCAATACTGTTCTTGTTTCCATCATTTACGGTCAAAGTGAAGTGGGGACGCTACAGCCCATTGAAGACCTCGCCGCTATTGCCCACGATCGCGGCGTATTGTTCCATACTGATGCAGTACAGGTGGCAGGACGTTTGCCTTTAGATGTCAAGGGTTTGGGGGTCGATCTCCTGTCCTTTTCCAGCCACAAACTCTACGGACCCCAAGGGATCGGGGCATTATATAGAGGTCGAGGAGTAGAATTAATGCCTTTGTTGCTAGGAGGAGGACAAGAAAGCGGTGTGCGATCGGGAACTCAAGCTATCTCTTTAATTGCAGGCTTTGGTATGGCAGCAGATTTAGCAAGAAAAGAATTGGTAGAAGAGAGAGCTAGATTAAGAGAGTTACGCGATCGCTTTTTTGAATTGTTGGCAGACTGTCCTTATTTAATTCCCACTGGCGATCGCTTACATCGTTTGCCTCATCATGTCAGTTTTTGTTTGACTCCTCCCCTCGCAGGAGAAGTTACCGGAAAGGCGATCGTGCGTCAGATGAACCTTGCGGGCATTGCGATCGGTGCCGGATCTGCCTGTCATAGCGGTAAACTCAGTCCCAGTCCCATTTTAAAGGCAATGGGCTACGATGATGCAATGGCATTAGCAGGAATTCGCTTCTCTTTGGGGAAAGAAACCACGCGAGAAGATATTGATTGGACGGCAATGGTATTAAAACAAATTCTAGAACGATTAATGGCTAAAATGGCAGTGTTGCGTTGACATACTCTCACCTCTCGATAACACAACTTTAACCTACGCGATCGCATCCTGCTAATTTTAATATGAAGAAACAAGCATCTTTTCTCAACAGTACAGCAAAAATCGAACAGCAATTTTCTCCACAGGCAAAGTTAGCGCTATACCTTTAATACTGACAATCATTAACTTCTCCTTCCTCTGCATCCAGAAGAATAATAGTTCTTGCGCGAACTTAGACTGGTCAGGTTTAAGCTGAGGTTTCCCTCAATATCCCGCTAGAGTCCGGAGGACTTAGCGGTGATTTCCTGAGTCAGAATGGGAGATTTTTCAGTTTGATTTTGTTGCAGCGCGATCGCCTCAGTGTTAAAATCGCCTTATTGAAAGCGAACGGAAACTTTAGGAGGAATTCCTAATTGAATATCGATCGCAATATCTTTCAAAATGGAAATATAGGCATCTTCCAAACGTTCATGACATTTTTTGGCCATGAGGATCGCCCTTAAAACAGTTGTTAATAATTTATTGCTTTCATTTTCAGCAATAATTTTTTCAACAGCTTCATTGTTTAAATTATCAACCGACCCCACCAGAGAAGTTTGAATTTGTGGCAAAACACCCGCTTCGATGTGAAAACTACTGACACGCAAACCTAACTCTTCAACCATCGGCAAAATTCGTTTATAGTCATCAAGTAAATCATCAAGTTTACCCTGTGCAGCCGAGGAAAGGTCGGTTGCTTGTTCTTGAACTTGTTCTTTCAAGTCGTCTGCTTTATCTTTAAAGTTTTGAAACACGATCTTGTTAGCTCCTTAGAAGTCATAGTACGGACAATTTTAAAGGCTCTGAAGTTATTTTTACAACTCCATCACCCCTCATCCTGTTTTACAATGCTCCGGCTGCAGTTCGATCTAAAATACCCGACCCCAAATAAGTCGTTAAATTGACCGTTTGCAAAACAGGTAAACCCTCTGCACCTTGGGGATAATCAATAACACTGACTGCACAATTTCCCTGTTTGATATTCCAGAAACTTTTGGGTTCTAACCCTAACAAATAACAGATAATAACTTTGTTAATGGCATCATGGGCAGAAACTAATACGACTTTGGGTTCATCAGGATTAGAATGGGTTTGCACAATTTTATTCCATGCCGCGATCGCGCGATCCCAAACTTGTTGCAAATTTTCTCCTTCGGGCATTTGTACAGTTTCTGGAGCATCTTTCCACTGTTGCAATAATTCCCCAAATTCGGCCTCAATTTCAGATTCTAATTTTCCTTCCCAAAGGCCGTGACCAATTTCTTTAAATTGGTCTTCTAAGGCTAAAGGAACACTCTGATGATATTCAAGAATAATCTCTGCGGTTTCCTTGGGGCGCAATAAAGAGCTAGTAACAGCAAAATCAATATGAACGTCCTTGAGATATTGAGCTGCTTTTCGTGCTTGTTCTTTCCCCGTCTCATTGAGGGGGATATCCATCATACCTTGGAAGCGAGACATTCGGTTCCATTCGGTTTCTCCGTGACGAACCAATAATAAACGCACAGCAGGGGGTTTGGGGGGGCGAGGCGGAGGCAAAACACTTCCTGTATGGGAAACTTGATTGAGGGATTCTAACTGTACGGGATCCTCTAAACCACCGCTAAAATTTAAAACATTAATACAGCAATTAGATTGTTGTATTGTGTGATAGCGTTCGGGAGGAATACCGATCGCGCTCATAATCAAACAGCGATTAATGCCATTGTGAGCAACAATGAGAATTGTTTGTCCTTGATGTTTGGCGATCGCTTCTTGCCAAAATAATTGAGCCTGTTCGTAAAGAGAAAGGACGGGAAAATGCTCTTTTTCTCCTGCTGGTTCAGATACCAGCATTTTAAATTCATGGGGACGTTCTTTCCAACAGCGATAATCTGCGGGAAACTTTTCGACAACCTCTTGTTTACTTAGTTTTTCCCAAAGTGGGAGATCGACTTCCCTCAGTTCTTCTTTTGCTTCAGGAGTCAGAGAATTAGCCAAATATTGCTGAATAATAGAGGCAGTTTGAGTCGCTCGCTGCAAGGGACTGTGATAAAATGCGTCGAATGTTACGCCTTGCAATGCCATGCCAACTTTTTTAGCCTCAGTTTGTCCCTGTTCGGTGAGAACTGATTCATCGCAACGGCCTTGGATTTTTTGTTGAGCGTTATAGGAACTTTGTCCGTGACGCACGATAATAACACGAGTAGTCAAACTTCAATCCTCCAATTCTTGGGTTATTTGTCTACAAAGCAATGCGTAACAATCTGCAGTATCCTACATCATTTGAAACCGCGCAATCGTTCTCAGGATTAAGAAAAATCAGCAAAAAATCGGGAGAAGTTATGACGGGAGAGGAACTCAGAGCATTATTACTGAAAAAGTGGGGACGTTCTTATGATGTACGCTTGCGACAAACTAAGGGAACAATTTACCTACAGGTGATGTGGAAATATTTGGAACAGCAGTCTTTTCCCCTCACTGAGATGGAGTATTTGCAGCATTTACAGGGAGTCGCGACATATCTCGATGCTTGGGAGGGAGAGTCTCAGGTTCAAGATTACCTTGCTAAAACGACAGAACGTCCGCGTTTGGGTAAGGCTGTTAGTATTCCTCTGGATTTGGGGGAAAGGGCTTCAGAATGGATTGTTGGGGATGTTTAGTTTGAACTTCAGCAAGTCGGCGATCGCGCCAATGCAGATATCGACTCAAACTCGGAAATTTCCCCGCATATTCCTTTAACCGCTTGTAAATAGGGTTTGCTGAAAAGAGATAAAAAGATTGCTGTGTAAGGCTTAGAGAAACAAAAAAATAGAATTAAATGGGATAAAAAGGGGTAAAATAGAGAAAAACCCCGCATTTTTACGAACAGATGT
>NZ_JAYGHV010000056.1:0-10260 GCF_034932145.1 Spirulina sp. 06S082
GCAGCAACGCAAAGATGTGTTGTAATTGTTTTGGCTGTTTTGTTTTTTGAAAGAATGCGATCGCAGAAGTTTTGCTATCGCCTTTGTTATCGCGCACATTGTGCTATTCTAGTATGAGTTCTAAGCTGGAAGAGATGAAATGGCGTGTTATTCTTGAGGTAGACTCAGCAACAGGTGATTGGGCAGTTTGGTGTCCGGAATTACCGGGTTGTGTATCAGCAGGAGAAACAGAAACGGAAGCATTAGATAATATTCGCGAGGCGATTTCCCTCTATCTAGAACCCGATCCTATTGAATTAAAATCAGGGGAAGTGTTGCGAGAGGTTTTGGTGGGATGACTCGTATTCGGCAGATGAATGCCTCTGATGTAGAACGAAGCAATCATCGTATTATTTTGAGTATATAACCGTAGAGAAATATAATCTAATCCCTGATCGGGACGAACTGAAAAAATTGTATCTTTTACAGTTCTTTCAAATTTAGTAAACAGCAATGCCGCATTATCAACTGGGAATTCAGAAAGCGCACCGCTAACTTGAGGCTGAAAAATAACACGATACCATCAATAAAAGTATTAGATGTTTGAGGATTAATCATTGCAATAATATTTCTTGATTTTTTCTCATCTTCAAACAATAGTGATGGTATTCTAGGAGCAAAAAACAAAGATATTTCTTTGTAAATCTTATGAATTAATCTATAGATGTCTTCAATTAGCATTTTTTGCCAATATCAATATTATTTTGACTTATATTTGACTGTATCAATGATGTTTTTAACGATTCGGGGTAGACAATTTCTACCCCAAATCGTTAACATTTTACAATCCTAACAACCTACGTTTGGCCGATTGAAACTCTTCATCAGATAGCAATCCTTTTTCTTTCAAACTGGCTAAACGCTCTAACTCACCCATCATGTCCGATGAGGCAGGAGGAGGAGGTAAATCTATGGGTTGTTTAACATTTCCGTTCCCACTATACTCACCTTCTCCAGAAGTGTCAACAGGTTCGGGAGAAACTGCTTCTGAAATACTCTCTTCTTTTGTTTCCTCAGTTTTCAGCTTGTACTGCTCGATCGCATCCAAAACGATCGCAGCTTCTCGTTTGTATTCCGGACTGTCTTTTCCTCCTTCTAATTCTAGCTCTCGTTGGGAGAGATAATCGGTAAATTGTTTAAACAAGATCTGCTTTTCTGCATTGGTTTCTGCACTGGTTAAAATCTGTTTGACTTGCCGATCGCACTCCTCGCGATCCTCCCGACAGGCTTTCACCTCCAACACCTGAGACACTTCCTCCCAACTGGAAGCCAAATCCACATTTTCCTCTCCAATAGCAGTCCTGCGAACGTAACGTACAGCACTTTCTTTAGTTCGTTTGTTTTGTTCTAAACGCAAAACTCCTAAAGCACGTGCTAAAACCACTAAGTTAAAAATCTTTGGATCTTCCGGGAAAATATCCCAAAATGGCGGCTCTTTTTGAATGTGAACTGGGATAGGAAGATCGCGGCTTTCTCCTTTAAGTTGGGCGCGCTTGGCAACTATCATTTGTCCTCGCCAATCTTGATAGGACTGACGTAACTCTCGCATCCCATCAATCGATCGCAGGGAAAATCCCCCTATTTCCTGCACGAAAACAATACGATAGCGTTCGGGTTCTCCTAATGGTTTGATATCTTCATCATTACTGATAAATTCTTGGATTAAGGGTAACATTTTTATTGCTGCCGGATCGGTAGTATTTCGTCCTCCCAATACTGCAACATTGGCGTTTAAAGCGGGGGTAAACCCTGCATCTTTGCCTCGCATAATCGCTTGATTGAGGAGAATCAACGGTTTGGATTTGTTGTAAGCAATGCGGAGATTGTTGGTGATTTCGGCATTGTCGTTGTAGATTTTGAACAGGCGATCGCAGGCTGCTAAATCTTTCTTCAAGCGACTATCTTCCGGTGCGCGATCGATGACTTGTTTGTTGCGATCGAATATCTTTTCTCGCAAATCTTCTTCCTGTACTTCGGGAATTTCCGTGATATCAAACAACCGCATAATTTCATCCGCTTGACGGGTTTCTTTCCATAACGGACTGGCCTGCTCTAAAATATCGGTAGAGAGGGTAGAACCGAGAGAATCCATCCCTATTTCATAGCGACTTTTACTGCTTTCTGAAGCACCTGCAAACTGTTCGATTAAATCCTGATATAAGCCATTGAGTTCATTGCGATCGTACAATTTAATGCCATTTACTTCTAACGCATCGGCACTCTCAGCATCGCGATCGGATCGTTCTTGAAAGTAATCTCGCGCAATGGTCAAGCGTTGAACGTAACGATTAAAACGCCCTTCTAAAATCACCAGATGTTCTCGCAAACGCGCAATAACATCTAAGCCTAAATCTCGTGCTTTGCGCTGAATGGTGGCAATTAAACTCCCTTCTAAACCATTTAATGCGGCCTCGCAATATTCCTCTATTTTAGATTGTTTGGTGACACCAAATTTATTCTTAAATTCGTTAATATCTGCCAAAGCGCTTTCGTATTGTTTCTGACGATTGTTTTCATTTTTACTCCAAACTTTATCTCGTTCTCGTCGAAACCGTTCCTCAATATCATTAAACACCTGACGGACGGTGACAATAAAGGCATCAGCAAACTTTGTTCCCCGCACGCGATCGCTTAAAATGGCATAGAATTCATCTTCTAATGCCTTGCGACCCCGCTTAATTGACTCGTCTCGGTTATTATACATCCGTTGTAAATAGTCCCCGTGCAAGCGCTCATCCGGACTCAACTCCCGAAAATGATCCGCACGATAAGCATTGACTTTCGGCTGGAGATATTCATTAACAAAACGCAAGATTTTCCCTTTTTCCGAACCAAATACATTAGGACCTTGTTGGGTGCATTGCAGCCAATTATCGGTCGCAATTTCATTGCGAATTTCATTCACCCACTGGGAAATCACTTGCAGATAGGGGCGATCCTGTGCGGAGGAAATATCGGCAATTAATTCTGCTTCCGTTAAACGCATCCCTTTGAGCGTATCGCTGCGAACTAAATCTAACATTTGTGGCGGTAATTGTACCGACTCATTGAGCCACCAAGCAATCAAATCTTTGGATAAACGATTGGCTAAAGAAGTACGAATTTGAGCGATAGGAATTTCAATGCTAGAAAGACCAAAACTCATGAAATTCTTGGGATATCCTCTTCCTCCTGGATCTGCCTGCGCCCAAGACCCTTTAATATTATCTCGGATCGATCGCTTATGAGGAGAAAAATCCGAAGTCAAATCGAGGAAAATATTTTGGGCGATCATTTCGCGAATCTGCTCTAATTTAAAGTCACTTTCCCCATTTTTCGTTCCTACTAAATAGGTAAAATCAAAAGGCGCTCGCTGACTGCGAATTTCATCGGCTAAACTATTACTAAACTGCCCCACATATTCCGTGCGATGGTCGGAAAAATAACTCAATTCCACCATTGCGGCATAACCATTGGCCAAAACGCGATCGCCAACACTAATTCCTGCAAACGCATTGGGCATAGGCACAATTGCCGTTACTGTTGGCGTGCCTTCCTCTTTGATCCAATCTCGGATACAATAGCCAATATCGATTATTGTGCCGCTTCCCGTGCCTCCCGAGAGAGAACCCGTCACAAAGACATTAATTGCATTGGTATTGACCTTAATTCCATAGCGATCGAGCATTAAGTTTTCTTTGCCTTTAATGCCTCGCACTGCATTGCGAAACTTGTCTCGGATGTCGTGATAATTGCAGAAAAAGGCAAAACGACCACAAGCACGAATTTGTCCCGCACCTGCCTCTAAAGAGGTTAAATTCCGCTCGAGTTCGTTGGGAAACCAACGATTAATCCAAGGATAATTATCCATATCAGCAAGCATTTCATTCACCTGTCGTCCTCCCACTCGCGCCCAATGTTTTTCCTTATCTTTTAAAGGACTTCCTCCTGCTTCTGGACTGGCAATTTTATAATCTTTATCTGTATCGATTAACAAGAAACCAATAATGGGAAAGTTCTTCAAACTGCCATAGGTTTCTTCTACCAAACGGCGCACTCGTGCCAAGACTTCTGCACCCGTCCCGCCAACACCCACAATAACCGTGGGAATCATTCCTTTTTCTTCAACTGTTGCCATTTTGTCCTCCTATTTTAGGTCGTTATTTTGGATAATCAAGGTTAGATTACTGCGATCGCAGTATCAACAAAACTTATTAAACTTTTATTGTTTTCCAGTTTTTTGCTTCAGCAAAACGACTCAAATGTTTAATATTTTTGGTAGCAATAATAACATATCGCCCCGGATGTTCTTCTTGTAATAATTGGCAGTGAGCCGAAATGATTAGATCGATATCTAGAGCTTTGCGATCTGCTGTTGGTTTTCCTTGTAACTGTGCTTGTGACCAAATTTCTGATGCTCTATACAGCACATTTTTGGTAATCTCAATAAATTCTATGATATTTGTTAAATCATTGAGGTTTTCTAAGCCATTGATTTGTGAATTTTTTGTCAAAGCGAGTATCAACGATCGCCTAATCTCATAATCACAAATATCTGAGGTGACAACCCTAGCACTTCTTGCAAGTAAGGAATACAACCATTGTTTACACTCATTAACCTCTGGAGAAGAGTTCGGATTACAAAGCATTCCTAAGATAGAGCTATCTACAAAAACTATCATCGATCGCTAGGATTTCTCAGAGAATAATTTTTGTCCCATGGGACGATGACTATCGATTGTTTCATAAACGAATTGCCAAAACCTTAAATCTTCCTCTGTTGTTTTTTTACTTTGATTTCGTTCGATCATCGCTTTGAGTAATTTCATTGCTTTTTGATTTGTTTTAAGCTGTTCTTCTCGATCCCATCCTGAATCTAAGATATGATCGTTCCTTGATTGTTGCTCTGGCGAGATTAGAGTTGATTTGTCCATAATTCTCCTACAATTGATAAACAAGCTATTCTACAAGTATATATCGAAAAAGACAATTTAATGACCGATTTAACATTGGGAAAGAAAAGGTAAAGCCAAATCCAACATTTTATAGATGCGCCAAACAATAATCGGCGTTAATCCCGTCCAAAAATAGGCATTTCCCAAAGCAATTTTTCCAGCCATATCCATTGGCATTTGTCGCCAACCTTGCAAAATAATCCGATCGAAAGGTAGCACCAATGTCCACATCAACGCTACCCATGCACAAGCTAACCAAAAAATCAACCATTTTAAGTTACTATTGAAACGACCAAAAAAGCGATTAGAAAATAATTGTTCCAAATCATTAACATTCCCAGAAACATATTTTCCTCCCGTCCCCACCGCCGCTAAAGCCAATGCGGGGGCATCGGCACCAATAACTATAGAATTGAGCTTGACGCGGTTTAAAGTAGCATCAGCGATCGCCGTCGGAGAAACGTCTCCTTGACCGTCGGTAACTAACAATAATTCCCGACATTCCTCGCGACTGCTTAACGCATCTGTCCCGGCATTAATAGCACGGCTGAGGTCGGTGCTTCCCGGAATGACGCTCTTTTCCAGTCCAGGACGGCGCAAAGCATTTTCGAGGTCTTCTTTAACTTCCTCGCTATTGTTTGCAAACTCCTCTGTGAGAGGGCGCACAACTCCTGCAAACCCTAATACCTTAACCTGATTGGGTTGGCGGAGCAATTCTGGAGTATTGCGATCGAGATAGGCATTGACGGCTTGAATCTCACTTTCCAGCACCGATCCTGGGGCATTAAAGCGATCGCCGTAGGTACTGTTGCTGAGATCGAGGGCGATCGCGACAGCAACGGGAGGTCGTCCCAACCCTAACAGCCAAAATAACGCCGCTAACACTAAAAATAACCCCAAAAACATCAGGGGAATTTGAAACAGGGGATAAAGATGAAACGGACGACGATAAGCACTCACAGAATCAATACCCAGCAAAGAACTAATTTAAAGATGCACCCCTTAACCACAAGTTTCGGGATTTTTTAGCCTAATTCTAGATAGAGATTAACGCATTCCCAACTTATTGTCAGGTTTCTTAACATTTCTCCTTAAGATTCTACCGGATCGAAACGATAGTCCGATCCGGTGGGTCCTCCAGATCCTTGCACTGCTTTCACTAAAGGAACTCGGGTAAAAATCTCAAAATCAGCATTAGAACCGGTGATTTTGACTCCTCCTTCAAGAATACTAATGACTTCAGCCCGATCGCCTGCTTGCGCGATCGCCTCAGAAAGTGCTTGGGTGACATCATAAGCCGCCGCCGTCCGCCAACTCACCCGACCTTGCCATAAAGTGAGAGCAGTTTTAGCAAAATCGTCTTGTTCCTCATAACGCCAAGGCACCGCCAACACTAAATCCGCGATCGCATCTCCCCCTTCCACTAAAATATCGGGGTTGTAGAGTTGGTCGCCACCGATCGCCGTCAAAGCCGTGTTAGCGTCCTTGTTAGCTTGGGCGATCGCCACCGCTTCGGAAATTTCTTCCTTATTCAACGCTAAAAAGGCGGTATTTGCCCCCGATGCGATCGCCTCTTTAACGGCTTGGGTTGCCTCGAAATCCCCCGCTTTAATATCAATTTCTTGCACTAATGTTCCTTCTTTTTCGATAATTTTCACTAAAGTTTGTCTTTGATTCTCACTGTAATCTCGTTGAGAATTATAAAAGATCGCCACTGCGGGACGAGAATGCTGAGTTTTAGCATAGGCGATCGCCGTATTGCTGATGGAGGCGAGATAATCCGCGAGTAATTGGGCACTTTTTTGTTTGGGAGGAACGAGCTTTAAAAGAGACTCTTCGGAAGAGACATCGATATTAATGGGAGAAAGCACCGCCAAATTTTCCCCCTGATAAACTCGCATGGCAAGGTCGAGGTCGGGGGTAACACTATGCCCCATCACGCCGAGAAGATTAGCAAATTGGCTCAAATCTTCGGCGATCGCCACGGATGTTGCCGGTAAGACTTCATTCACAACGACCACTTCCAATAACTGCCCCGAAGCAGCTTGATTAAACTGGTCTTGTTTGAGGGCAACCCCTCGCAACACTTCTTTAGCGGCATCGAGATCGGCGGTAATGGGCAGGACTACTGCCATTGTGAGAGGATTTCCCGCTTGTTGGGCTTTGGCATTATTCCCATAAATTTTCGCCTCGGGATCGTTGCGATCGCTGGTCGCAGCTTGGTCGTATTCCTCAACAGCTAAATCCCAATTTTTGTCCGCAAAAGCAGCAGCCCCAGCCTTTTTACTCGCAGTTTCCGAGAAAAATAGCTTTTCCCCCTGAGAAATCAATTGAGGATGATTTTGAGCCGTTTCTCCCACTAAAGTATCGGAGGGGAGTATTTTCACCTCCTCATTCTTCCCTCCTTCCCGAGTTGAAGTGAGGAATTGATAGGCAGCAAAACCCCCTCCGGCGATCGCTAATAAAACAACCGCAACACTGACAGGAATTAACCAAGATGATTGGGATTTCCCAGAAAATATCGTTTTTTTGGGAGGTTTTGAGCCTCCTTTTTGGGTTGCTGCGATCGCGGACTCTTGGGGAAGTCCGCACACCAAACAATCTGTCCCTTTGTTTTCATAGGGTTCGTGAGGAGTCCCGCGATCGGGATATTGTTTACCATCTTTGGGAATTCCATCACAGATCCAACTTGCCATCTCAGTTCTCCATGCTTTTGTATCTAACCCGAGTTGCTAGTTATAAATAGGATACGTTTTGATCCCCCTAAATCCCCCTTAAAAAGGGGGACTTTGGGATTCTCCCCCCTTATCAAGGGGCAGCTTTGGGATTCTCCCCCCTTATCAAGGGCAGCTTTGGGATTCTCCCCCCTTATCAAGGGGGGCTTTGGGATTCTCCCCCCTTATCAAGGGCAGCTTTGGGATTCTCCCCCCTTATCAAGGGCAGCTTTGGGATTCTCCCCCCTTATCAAGGGGGGCTGGGGGGGATCGAATCAATAACTAGCAAGTTAAGTTATCTAATACTTTACTCGTACCATTCAAGTTATCATTATCGTTTTCCGCGATCTTCCCGAAGAGAAACCCGAGTTTTGTGTTTAAGTTAAGGCAACCATTTGAAACCTAACTTTGCACCTTCAGGTGGTGGGGCATCGGGATCGGCAATGACCAGAAACGGTTCGCGATCGAGTTCCCCCGTTGGAGAAAATTTCAGCATCACCCCTGAAGTTTCTTCGCGATCGAGTTCGAGGGTTTGCAGATCCGCTAAGATTTGCTGGCGATCGCTGCGATTATTGAGAACCGATGCGATCGCCCTAGCCGCATCATAACTGGTGGCATTGCGCCAGCTAATTTTTCCCCCCCAATGTTTTTCGGCTTGGGCTGAATAAGCCGTAGGATCGTAACTCTGGGACACCCAAGGGACCGCCAAAATCAAACCCTGCACCGCATCCCGTCCGTTAATCAGCGTATCGGGACTGTAGAGGGCATCTCCTCCCAAAAGTTTCATTTTTCGTGAGGGTAAATTGTGATTTTCCACAGCAATTTCTAAAGCGATCGAGGCAGTATCGGTACTGGGTAACAAAATAAGGGCTTCCGCTTCTCCATCAGCACTCTTTTCTACTGCCCCACGAGGGTCTAATTGAGCTTGACGCAGATCGATTTCTTCTAGGATACCGCTTGCGGGAAACACGCTTTTAAATGCCTTTAACAAACTCTGACTATAGATGCTTTGGGTATCGTAGAAGATTGCAATGCGCTGAAAATCCTTTTGAGTAAACTCTGCCAACTTCTCACCCGTGGCGCGATCGCTGGTAACGGTGCGGAAAAACACCGAACTGCCTAAATCTGTACTGGTACTGGTGGGAGAAATAACAGGTAATCCTTCTTTCTCATAAATCGGCAAAGCGGCAATGGTTGCATCGCTGGA
This sequence comes from Spirulina sp. 06S082, assembly GCF_034932145.1. NCBI lineage: Bacteria > Bacillati > Cyanobacteriota > Cyanophyceae > Spirulinales > Spirulinaceae > Spirulina > Spirulina sp. 06S082. The sequence continues at coordinate 8,895 of NZ_JAYGHV010000056.1, forward strand.
ATTATGACCGATAACGGCTAAGATTGCTGGGTTTTGAGCCAATTCTGCTGCTACTTCCGCCGCAACTTGAGGATCGTTGCCATCGTTGACAATGGCAATCTCGAGAAGGCGATCGCCTCGACTGCGAGAATCGTTAAATTGCTGTTGTGCGTCCGCCAATCCCCTCAATATTTCTTCGGCAGAAGTGGCTCTGTTATCTGCTGGAACGACGGCTGCAAGGGTCAGAGGCGAGCCTTTGCGCCGTGCTTTGGCATTATTGAGATAAATTTGAGGTTCGGGGTCATTTCTCGCCCCTAAAACCGCTTTTTCCAAAAATTCAATTGCTTCTGGATAATTTCCCGCTTTAAATTCATCAATGCCGCGATCGCGATTTAAATTCCCCTTATGGCGAAATAAAGTTCTTTCTCCACTACTGATCCTTTCCGGTTCTGATGGTTTAATGACAGTAAGGCAAACTTTCCCTTCTCTCACTTGACCCAGAGGACAGGCGCGGCTTTTCTGCCAGAAGAAAACTCCACCCCCAAGGAGTAATGCAAAGATAGCGATCGCCCCCAAACGAGCGATCGGGAGACTTCTCTGAGGTGGTGGAGAAGCGATCGTCTTCCGAGGTTTTGAGTTTCCAGACTGACTCTCTCCACGTTGATTGGCATAATATTGCCGTTCTTTTTCCCGGACTTCCTTTTCATCTAAGCCACAGTTTAAACAAAAGACACTCTTGTTCTCGCAGGCATCATATTCGCAAATCGGTTTACCAGGACATTGCCAACTCATCTTTGTTTCTCCTCAAACTCACCCATATTGTAATCGCGATCGCCTGAGAATTTGACTGGAGATAAAACCCAACTGCGATCGATGAGTCAGTCCTTAAAGGCATTAGGCTCCTGCTTTTCTCGTGTACAATTTTAGGAGTTCCCCGACTTCAAACGTCCCTCCGTGCAAAGAAAGTTTCCCTTGCGGTTGGTTATTGTCATTCCTACATTGCTGCAAATCTTTGCAGCCGTAGGATTAACAGGATTTTTGTCTTGGCGTAACGGACAGCAGGCCGTTACGGACTTGGCTACGCAACTTAGTCAAAAGACAAGCGATCGCATTGAAACCCACATTCGCAATTATTTAGAAACATCCGAATTGATTCTGAAAATCAATGAAATTTCGGCACGACAAGGACGGTTAAATGTTGACGATTTTAGCGAACTCCAGCGCTATTTTTGGCAGCAAACACAATTAAGCGACGCGTCAGCAACCCTATACTACGGTAGCGAAACCGGGGATTTTTTGCAAATCGAACAGGGAGACCCTGCCACAATTTCCCTTCGTACTCAAGATACTGCTCCCTTTTGGAACATTTATCGCCTCAATGACCGAG
>NZ_JAYGHV010000057.1:0-10195 GCF_034932145.1 Spirulina sp. 06S082
GGAGCAAATTTATCGGGATTTGCTGCAAATTTATCGCGATTTTCAGCACTGGCAAAATACCATGTTGCATCGTCCCAGTCAAAGCTAAATTCGTCTTTCCCTTGAACGGGTTCACCTTTGCTAAAATAGGCGACGGGATCGTATCCTTTTAATGCTCGTCCTTGTTCGTCTAAATTTAAGGCAAAATCTTGCTGGCGATCGCTTTGGGATTCTGCTTTAGCAGGAACGCTGCTATCACTGCTAGAATCAGATTCGGAAGCACAACCGACAAATGCGAACAGAGAAGCACTGAGTGCTAAAATTAGTAATCGTTTCAGAAACATTGAACCTCCATTGTATATTTTTGCGTGTATTTTTGAGATTGAGAAATAATCTGCTATCGCTTTGATTAGCTATCCTGATAGAAATCCCTGAAAAACATTAGTCTTAAAACACTCTTTTTTTTGTCCAAAATAAAATTGAGTTGTTTTGTCAGACACCCGATTACAATTTTTGTTTTTTACTTAAACTCTGGCAGATGGAATAGGCGATCGCAGTTTCTCTATTGTCCATTTCTATCATATCAAATCCGGAGGATGAGGCCTTTAGCTCCTTGACGGATAGATACAAAATACACAAATATAACCTGAAGGAGAGAAAAGTCCCTCTTAGTAAACTATTTATTTTATTTATGTTTTGTCCCTGAAAAATGAATCGGTAAGGGATTTTTTTTTCTCGATCTCGAGAGATTGATAAATACTATCAATGCGATCGCCAAATAATTGTTTTATTTGTGAAGATAATTCTTCTTCCATAATCTCTTTCACTAGAACCAAGTTATCACTATTAAAAGCGAAATTTTCAATCGCGTCGATACTTTTTGCAAAATTTTTGAGTAACTTGCGACTTGCTCTTTTAATCCCTTGATGGACTTGAAGCTGAGAGCAACCAAATACAAGGCCAATTTCAGCTTGTGTTAGATTTGTTCCTTTACAAAGAATCAAAAAATCCTGAAGTTCAAGGGATAAATTATTAAATGTTTCACAAAGCACAACTTTCATAATATCTCGTTTTTCTAGCTCTTTCCATTGATTCAGATTGGTCTTGAGACTGGTCTCTAATTGGCTGCGATCGCGCGAATGAGATGAGTACATAGCTCTATTCCGATATGCTTTCGGAGTTCACCCCGATTCTTATTAACATACTAAAACATACTTTATGCTTCGTCAAGTCCATGTCAAAGAAAGGGACGATCGCTTAAACGATCGCCCCAGCAAGATTGTTAGTTTAGTCGATTGTCGAATTTCGATCATAACATAACATAAACTTTGGACTTGACATAACTACATAAATTGACCGATCGGTACATTCCCCTGTTGCATCTGTTATGCCGATCTCAACGCAAAACCCAAGGATAAGAAGGTTTTTGCAAAATTTTCAACGATTAGTGAAGTCTTTGAGTTATGCTGAGGATAGTCCTTAAATCGATTCAGACTGCCCTAAAGTATGGAACTCGATCGAGCTCTCAAAGTGGTAGAGGAAGTCCTCTTTACCCAGCAAAACCGACATTTAAGCGATCCAGAAATGACAATCCTACGAGGAACTTGGCAGGGGATGACTTATGATGAGATGGCTTTGAACTCTCAATACAGCGTTAATTACCTAATGCGGGATGTGGGTCCAAACTTCTGGCGATCGCTGTCGGAGATATTGGGAGAAAGGGTCAGCAAAAGTAATTGTCGAACCGTTCTCGAACGCTACCAGATGAGAACAAAACCGGTTCGAGACGCATCACCGGAAAACAAACATTCATTGCTAATACCTCCTTCTCCTCAACACCAAAACTGGGGAGAAGCACCAGATATTTCCCTGTTTTATGGTCGCTTGCGGGAATTAAAAACCCTCGATCGCTGGGTAATTAAAGAACAGTCTCGTCTGGTTTGTCTTTGGGGAATGGGAGGAATGGGAAAAACAACTTTATCTCGTCAGTTTGTTGAAAATGTCAAGGATCGTTTTGATTATTTATTTTGGCGTTCATTGCGAAATATGCCGCCAATTGTTGAGTTATTGGCTGAAATGTTATCTCTATTTTCACCGAGAGAAACATTACAAAATCACAGCGATCGCGGAATTTCTCAGGTTCTCGAATACTTACAAAAATACCGTTGTCTGATTATCTTTGATGATGTTGAAGCGATTTTACAAAGTGGTGGCTTAGGTCATTATGCTTTAGGATACGAGGCTTACGGACAATTTTTCAAGCGCGTTGGAGAAACACAACACCAAAGTTGTTTGCTGTTGAATTCCCAGGAAAAACTGAGAGAAATTATTCTCTTGGAAAATTCAACAAAATTTGTTCATTCTTTAGAATTACCAGGATTAAGATTAGATGAAGCTCGAGAATTATTTAAAGACAAAAATTTGACAGGGGAAAAAACATGGTCAGATTTTGTAGACTTGTACCAAGGCAATCCCTTAGCTTTAAATCTTACCATTATCACCATTCAGAACTTTTTTAATGGCGATGTTTCCCAGTATATCAGATTGAAAACAACCTATTTACCGACTGAAATTGCTAATATTTTACAGGAACGATGCGATAAAATATCAAGTTTAGAAATTGCAATCTTGACCCATTTAGCCAAAACCTCTCAATCCCTTTCTTTATTAGAGATTAAAGAAAAACTTTCTCCTCAATTAGAAGTTTCCGATGCGATGGTGGCGATCGAGTCTCTCAAAAGGCGATCGCTGATTGTAATCAAAACTCATGAGCAAGGAACGAGTTTTATATTACAACCCGTAGTCAAGAAATATGTCACAAAACACTATTTGAGTTCATCTCATAAAAACAATGAGTAAAAATATTTAGTAATATGAAATATTTGTAACAAAATTACCGTTCTATATCATGATATATTGGGTCATCAAATTTAGTTTTCGCAGTGTTTAGAAAGGAAGGAATCGATCGCTTATGCAACGGATTAAAACTTTATCTCTGCTGACTTTCGGTTTGCTTGTTTTTAGAGGTTGGAACATCTTCCCAAATCGATTACTAGCAGCAGATATGGCAAAAGATAGTACTAGCGAGTCGGGTCTGAATGCTTCAACTATCATCAATCTCAACGAACTAACCGCTAACCCAGAAAACTACGACTTCTTTACCTTCAGACCCAATTTAGAAAAACTCATTCTTTCCGGAGCCGCCGATACCGAGCATATCAGTATCTTGTGGTACACTATCCCAGATGGGAGTGTTGGACTCCACTACCACTCCATGACCGAATCCGTATATTCTATCGATGGTTCCCAGACCGACGCGAAAGGAGTTTATCCAACCGGATCCCTTTATTTTAATCCTCCTGGTAGCGGACACTCGATTTCAGACAGTACTGGTTTTTTTATTTTGTCCTACGCTTCACCACCCGATTTTGCCAATACAAACTTAATTAAGGACTACACCCCTATTCAAATTAACACTCTCGATCCCGAACTAGAGTCTATGTATCCCTTCGAGGAAGTCCAAGATAATGTTTTAGTTTACGACATTCCCCTTGATTCAGATGGTGGGATGAGTTCTCAATTTATCAAAAGTGCTTCCCCGAAAAGCTATGAATATCAAGGTAATTATCTTTTGGTACTTAAAGGAAGTTGTACGATTGACGGAACTGTTTTTGCTGAAGATATGTTAGTGGTCGCTCAAACGATTCAAACACAATCCTATAAAGTGAGTGCGCCGGAAGGACAGTCTTGCCTAGTTCTTGGTCTTTCGTTCTAGTGAGTCTGATGGCTGCTTGAAAAAGCGCCACCATTTTTGGTGGCGAGGATGCTGCAATTATAAGTGGTTAAGATAAGATTGCAACACAAAAAATTGTAGATTTGGTGGCTAAGGAAGCAACTCAAATACCTGTTCTCGACCTAAAGGATCGACAATAGAAACAGTCAAACGGCGATCGCTAGGAATAGAGACTTCTGCTACAAATTCACCTTGAGAATTTGGGGGAATTTCTTGACCATTGAGATAGACAAAATGAATAGGATGAACTTTGGCGATAACGCGAACCCGTTGGTTTGATAAGAGTTCCATCCTGATAGTTTGGACTTCCCCAATTTGACCTGAAGCAATAGGAGGTTTTCCTGGAAAAACAATTCCTCCTCCTCCAGAACTACATTCAATTTCGCCATCAGTCCCTTCTAAAACTACTGTTCCAGAAATAACAGCCATGCGGGTTTCCCCACTGGGTAAAACTGTTAAACCAAATTCTGTTCCTCTGACTCCTGCGTTCCCTGAAGGGGTTTTAATCTCAAATCGAGAGTCGGGATTATTAAAACGGCGCACTCTAACCCTTGTTCTTCCTTTAGCAAGAAACATCTGCGTCACTTTTCCGCCACTTTCAAGAGTATCGAGTCCTATGATTCTCACTTGAGAGTCCTTTCCGACTTCTACGGTACCGATGGCATCGTCCATTTCTAAAGTAGCCGTCGAATTTGCCCCCGTTTGCAATCCTACCCCAGTTTCGCTAATCGAGAGGCGATCGCCAGTCTTAACGGGTTGACCGTTAAAAGTAGCAGTCCCCTCAAGAGAACGAATTTGGACATAGCGATCGCTGTTGGTATCGTCTGAAGTCGCACTATTGGCGATCTGGGGAGTTGTCCAAAATAAAAACCCACCCAGAAGGAATAATAATGGCCAAAGTATGATTTTGGGTCGTTTAAAAAAGCGAAAAATTCTGTACATAGAGTGATTCCTCATAATGATTCTCGGTCATTGGATACTAACATTTAATTTTACAAATTGAGGGGGCTATCATCAGAACCGATCCGATATTCTGGCCACAGATTCATTTATTTTTAAGTTTTATGAAAAATTTGCCGCGATCGCCGTATTTTTGGTAATAGGAGATCGCGGCTATTGATCAATACTAATTTAGATAATTGAATTGAGAGTTTGAACAGCTTGGTTCAGTTGTTGTATCCCTATTTTGGTTTGATTAATACCACTAGCGGTTTCTTTTGCTGACTGATTAATGACGTTCATGGCATCGACTACCTGTTGAATTGCACTTGCTTGTTGTTGAGAATTTTGAGAAATTTGCTGATTTTTTAATAACATATTGTTAACAGCATCTGCCACCCCGGAGAAAGCATCTACCATACTTTGAGTAATTGTGCTTCCCGATTCTACTGTCTTAATGCCTTCATCTGTCACTCTAACGGTAGAATTTATTTCCTCTTTAATAGATGTAACGAGGTTATCAATCTGCTCCGTAGATTTTTTACTTTGATCTGCTAGTTTGCGAATTTCTGTGGAAATAACACTAAAACCTTTACCATTTTCCTCTGCTCGCACGGCTTCAACCGCAGCATTAAGTGCCAGCATATTAGTTTGACTTGCTAAATTGTTCACTACATTGGAGAACAAACTAATCTGATTATTTTGTTTATTTAAGCTCTCTATTTGTTTAGCGATCGCCTCGACTTTTTGTTTTAATGTTGTCATCGATTCTAGGTTTCCCTGCATAGCTAAACTTCCTTCATCAGTGATGGTTAGAGCTTGTTGTGCTGATATTGCAGCATTTTGGGCTTGAGATGCTGATTGTTGAGAAGAAGCACCCAACTCTTCCACTGTAGTAGTAGTTTGATTAACAGCAATAGCTTGCTGTGTAGCAGCGCGTTCTTGCTGTTCAATGGTGGCAGCTATTTCCGCAGAAGAACTGGCGATCGTATTGGCTATCTCATTGATGGGTTGGATAATTTTGCGAGAAATAAATACCATAATAAACGAACCAATTGCTAAAGCAATAGATGTACCTCCTACAGATACAAGCAGTGATAATTGCTCCGACTGTTTTGCTAACTGTGTTCGTTTAATCAAGAGATTCTCTTCTATTTCTATCATTTCTTGCAGCTTATTCCTGATTTCATCCATCAATAATTTTCCCCGATCTGAAAGAACTAAATCTCTTAATTCTTGCTCTTTATTCGCTCTTTTTAGAGATATAGTTTCGGACAATTCATCTAGTTTCTCTTGGGCTAATTCTTGGATTTTCTCCAAATTTTTTATTTGTTCTGGGTTATCTTGTACTAAATCATTGATCTCATCTATTGTTTTTGAGAAGCTGATTCTTCCTCTGTTATATGGTTCTAAATATGGCTCTTTACCCGTGAAAATAAAACCCCTCTGCCCTGTTTCCGCATCCACTAAATTCTTTTCTAATGCGTATAAATTTGTCTTGACTAAATAAGTATGGGTTTGCCATTCTACGGCTTCTCCCAATTTATTCATGCTCAATTTAGATACAAATCCAACACCAATCATTAACAAAAAAATAGAGCCGAATCCCAACGGTACTATTTTACTCAGCCGAATAGCATTCTGCGACATGGTATAACCTAATTTATAATCTAAATTTATAATCTAATTTATAACCTAATTTGGGCAATTATGCGGGACAGTTCTACTAGATCGATAGTCCTACTACTATTGCGATCGGGTTCATAAAACTTTTTACTTTTTATTTCTCGCTGGCAGGAAATTATTCTTGCCAAGAAAAGTATTATGACCTATTCTAGTTATAGTTGTTGTATTAATGCACTAAATTTTAATATTTTTTAACAAGTCTGCTGGTAAATTGATAATAATTGTGTTTTTTTAAGTTTTATGAAAATTTTGTCGCGATCGCCGATTGCCAAAAATACTGCTATTGTTGCCCTTGTGGTTGTTATTGTTTTTTTCTTTCTTTATATTTTTAAGTATTCCGGTAATATTACTGGCTTTTTTCGTATTGGTGATGTCCTCCCTTTATCTCCTTTTTTAAATCCTCAAGAAACTTTTATTTACTCAGAACAGTTAGGATATGACGGACAACAATTTTTAAGTATTGCCTTCGATCCTTTTTTACAACATGAAGGAACAATTGCGGCACTGGATCATCCTCTCTATCGCTATCGGCGTATTTTTTATCCTTTTCTGGGCTATCTTTTGAGCTTGGGAAATGTTCGCTTAATTCCTTATACAATGGTGGGAATTAATGCTGGTTGTATTGTTGCGATCGCCTCTCTTTGTGGTCTGTATTTAAAAGAAAAAAATGGAACGATCTGGCGATCGCTTCTGGTGCTTTGCATTCCGGGTTGTTGGTTGGTTTTTTCTCTGTCAACATCAGATTTGTTGAGCAGTTTTTTTCTCATTGCTTCTCTTTACTCTTATCAAAAAAATAAGCCAATTTTAACCACAACATTTTTAGCGTTAGCTTGTTTGACCAGAGAAACGGTTTTGGTGGTTTGGTTTGCATTTATTTTGGTCAGCTATTGGCAAAAAAACTGGAAGCAATTGCGGTATTTATTTGCAGTGCTTTTGCCCGTTTTTGGGTGGAATTTATATGTTTTTATTCGCTTTAAAAATCGAGGTATATTAGGAACTACAACAAACTTTGACTATCCCTTTCTAGGTATTTTTGATAAAATTGTTGGTTTTTTTCAAAATGAATTTACAACGAGTACAATTTTGGAAATCTATTTATTTGGCATTTTGGTTGCTTGTTTTATCTCGATCTTCTGGTCTGGCTATCGTCAGCCTCAGCAAAGTACTTTGCTTGTCGGTGTCACCTTTGCTTATGGCTTGCTATTTTGCCTGAGCAGTATTACAATTCTAGGCTATTATTTAGATTTCTCACGGGTTTATATGGATGTTTACTTTTTGTTGTTATTAAGTGCAGGAGAAGGCGCGATCGCGATCGCGCCTTTGGCTGCATCGGGATTAGCAAGTATTGCTTTCCTGCTGATACAATCATAGTAAGAGGTTTAAAGATGAATCACTCAGAGAATATAGAAACAAAAGAAACCTTTGAACGCAACTACCAGGCTGGAAAACAAGCCTTTGAAAATGGCAAATATAAAGCCAGTATAACCTATTTAGAAACAGCTTGTGCCTTGGTCAATCGTCCTTCGGGTTTGGGAGGAGAAGTGCAGATATGGTTAGTGACAGCTTATCAAGCAGCCAATGAAACAGAAGCCGCGATCGCACTGTGTGAAAAACTCTTATTACATCCCGACTCTCAAACCAAAAAACAAGCAAAAAATTTGATTTATATCCTCAAAGCACCGCAACTTAAGCGTCCCGAAGAGTGGATGACTAATATTCCCGATCTGGTGAATTTAGAGGAAAATACTGTTAACAGTTACTACGCTAATGTTAAACTTAAACCCCAGGAAAAACGAGATCGCAGCGATAAATCTTCCCCTCTCGATCCTCAAGAAATTAACAACCAAGATAATCAATTTACTGGATTTGCTTTCCTGGTAATTTTACTCATTTTGGGAGGACTATTTTTTTGGAGTCATTAGTTCCCAGTAACTTGATTTTTGCGCTTCTCAACCTAATGCGATCGCAATTCTTCAATCATGGTTTGAGCATCAACAGAAAGTTGAGATAATAACCGAGAAGCTACACTTAAAGTATCTTCTATCTCCCATGAGGCTTGCCATTCAAGAATTAAACCTAATAAAATATGTTCTGTATTGATAAGCAGATTTCCCCCCGAGATCGCCTCCTCCAGAGAAAATTCTAAAACTCGTTTAGCCTTGGGAGTTAAAGGAACTTCTTCCCCTGTTCCTCGACCTTCTCCAATAAATTCCTTAACTTCCTTTCGCGTTTGAACTAAATCCATCCCCCAAGATTTAAGCGATCGCGCAGCTTCTCCACTTCCTTCTCCCATCAGTCCTAATAAAATTTGTTCCGTCCCGATAAAATTATGGTTTAAGCGTGCTGCTTCATTACGTGCAAGTAATAAAACTTGTAAAGATTTTCCTCCCAAGCGATCGTAAATTGCGCTATCAATGAGATGTTCGAGATCGTCCTCTTCGGGAATATATAAAAAATGATTTTCGGTAATTAATTCATCTTTCCTTTCGCTGACCTTACTCCAGTCAACCACGCGCCGACGCACGCAACATTCAGCATAAAAAAATGCTAACAAATCTTCCAAAAGATCGACATCGATCGCATAATATAAATATTCCTCTTCTTGACGCGATCGCACTAACCCTTGTTGTTTGAGTTTAGCTAAATGGGGCTTGAGTTTAGCTTGAGGAATCTTTAGACGAGCTTGTATTTCCCCTTCCATCATACCTTGCGGATGTTTTTTAACCAACAAGCGTACAATAGTCAAGCGTGCGGTAGAGCCTAAAGCAGCAAGAAGATCCGCATAACGAGTGATATTATCTTTTTTCATAAGAAAGAGGAAATAGAGAGTAGGAAATAAGGAACAAAGAACAACAAATTACCTTTTCCGAATAATTGTTTGATATTCTTTCTCAGTGAATCGATCCTCTGAGCTTTCAAGGCGATCGATAAAAAGGATACCATTAAGATGATCGAGTTCGTGTTGAAAAATGCGGGCGACAAAATCAGTTAGAATTGTTTTTTGAAGATGGCCGCGGCGATCGCCGTATTCCACCTCTATTTCTTGCGATCGAGGCACTAATCCTCGCACTCCAGGCACGCTCAAGCACCCTTCCCAATCCTTCTCCCTTGCTTCCGAAGCTGCTAAAATGCGGGGATTAATCATTGCGGTAGGCTGCATCGTGGGAGCATACGGATAGCGATCGCTCGGTCTTGAAGCAATAATAAATAAACGATAAGATTGGGAGACTTGAGGTGCAGCAATACCCACACCCTTCGCTGCGGCTGCCGTTGCGATAAGATTATCGATTAAGACTTGAATCTGAGACTCTGTAACATCTTTGACGACTTGGGCTTGTTGGCGCAAAATAGAATGACCTAATCGAGCAATATCGAGCAGTTCGGACATAATCTAAGAAAAACAACCAATAGGGGGAGTCTGAGGGGGGATTGGTTTCCCCACTCGTCTATACGGTGGGGCGGAAAATCCCCCCTCAGAAATCAACTTTAACATCCTTATTTCTTCCTCCACTTTGGTTTTGGATGTACTGCTTAATGATTGCCAAAGGTGCGCCGCCACAGGAAACGATGCACTTGGAATCATGCCAAATTTTCGAGTGAGTGCTATATTTAAGTATAGTCCAAGCCATCAAGGAAAAGCAAAAATGGCAACGAGGCGATTAACATTTCGATTATATCCCAATCAAATCCAGTGTCAAACTTTGTTAGAGGCACGTCGTCTTCATGCTTATTTGTATAATGCTTGTTTGGCTCATCGACGTTTTGAATGGCGAAAAAATCGCAAGTCAATCGATTATT
>NZ_JAYGHV010000058.1:0-10170 GCF_034932145.1 Spirulina sp. 06S082
TCTTGGCTTCTGTTAATTGTTTGGCTTGGTTGTTGTAATTTGGGAATGGTTGATCCGCCGGAATGATATATTCTTTGTCTAGAGAACAAGCATTAACAGAACACTTCCGAGCGTTAATCCAATCTTTTCGCTCTCTTAGGGCGTAATTCCAGACAGCACGACACACTCTCAAGGTATTTTCAATTACCTCGATTTGCTTTTCGTTTGGGATTAATTTATACTCGTAAGTTAGTGTTAACATTTCGACCTCCTGAATTGGATTTTAGCAATCTTTACAGAGAATGTCAATCTATTTGTAGGGACGTTAAATTTAACGTCCCTACTTTGGTCGGTTTTGTTTGTTGTCAAAAAGACGAGCGACCCCGGTGAATCGAATTCACCTAGCGGTCGAGGGATGGCGAATCGCATTCGCCATATCCAATCGACCAAGAGAGGGAAAGCGCTCGTCATCTCACCGCTAACCCTATGCGCGTAGCGCAGGCTTCGCCAACGGGTCTAACGGGAGTCCTCTTTTTGCATTTTGTAGATAGACAGAACGAATATAGTTGTTTATGGAACGTTTAAAGAATAAAGTTGCCTTGATTACAGGATCGGCTTCGGGTATTGGTGCAGCCACAGCAAAACTTTTCGCTCGGGAAGGAGCTAAGATTGTTATTGCAGATATTAATGCGGAAGAAGCCGAAAAACAGGCGGCCGAAATTCGCGATCGCGGTGGAGAAGCGATCGCGATCGCCGTGGATATTAGCGACGGCCAACAAGTGCAACAAATGTACAAACAAGCGATTGCCACCTTCGCTACTATTAATATTTTACATTGCAATGCTGGGGTTTTAATAATTGGTTCTGCTGAAACACCCCCAGAGGAACATTGGCATAAAACTCTTGCTGTTAATTTAACGGGGCATTATTTTTGCGTCAAATATGGTATTCCCATCCTGAAAAAAGCAGGAGGAGGCGCGATCGCGATTACAGCTTCGATTTCGGGAATGATGGGAGAACCGGATTTAATTGCTTATGATACGACTAAAGGAGGATTGATTAATCTCACCCGACAATTAGCCGTTGAGTATGCTAAAGATGGAATTCGAGTGAATAGTATTTCGCCGGGTTGGATCGATACGCCTTTTAACGATCCCATTTATGAACTCACTCCTTTAGACGAATCTTCTTTAGATAAAATGATTCCTTTAGCGCGTCAAGGAACCCCAGAAGAAGTTGCTAATGCAGTCCTTTTTCTTGTCTCCGATGAAGCCTCCTATATTACGGGACATAATCTCGTTGTCGATGGTGGTTTAACTATTAAAATTTAGCTAAAAAGATTATGAGTTGAGGAGTGAATTGTTTACTTCTCTTTTTGCCAATCTTACTCTCTGGCGGAGAGACGATAGTGCCAATTTTCGCTATTCATTGAACCCACCCAAATTTTATAGACTCCCGCTTTCCAATCTGTATCGTGGATAGCTGCATCTTCACCGGATGCACCATTATCGCCGCAGCGAAATTGTTTTGCGGAGTCGGGTCCTTGAATCACAAGAGTGGTATCTTTACCACCGCTATGAATACTCAAGGTTAATTCTGTAATATCTTCTGTGAGTTCCATAATATGATCTGGAATTTGCGATCCAAAACCCATACAAATGTTACCTTGATAATCGCGGGAGGATAAATTATTAGCTAAATCGTAATGGCCTCCAGTATTACCCGTGACTGTTGCATCTGCGCGATCGAATCCTCGAGCGAGATTTAAGGGGTTAAAATTGGCATTTTGCGCTAAAACAGGGACGGTGGTTAAAGTCGCAATTAAAGGAATTAAAAAATGATAGCGATTGATGTGAAACATGAACTCCTCCTCTCAAGAAACCCTTCTGGATCGAACCTTCTTGCTTGAGTGACTTGTCTCAATTTGGGGAACCGTCGGGAGATGATTTCTGTGCCGAATTGCCCGCGATCGCAAGTTTGTTCGATCTCTATCCTTATTATTTTAATGGCTCCCGAGAAAGAAAATCAAGAGCAAGGACAGTCCTCAGTTTGACACATAGAGAGGCGATCGCAATTTTGTTAATTTTTATGACATTTCCCACTGGTTAAAAAAGTCTTTTTATGCTAAAACAGCCAAAATAGTAATAAATTCCATGCCTGCGATCGCCTTGCTTGCTTTAATCTTTGTCCTCAATTTGTTCTTTGAATTTATAGGGATATTTTTGCCTCTCGATTTGCTTCACCTGCTTAGTTTTGCGGGGAAATGGTGCGGGATAGTGGCGATCGCACTGATAGTGGGATGGTGTTTTGGAGATTAAACAGGCAACAGGCAATAGAAAGGATTCTGCCTATTTACACTTCTTTACACAGATGACTATTCTTACGTCCCACTACTTACTAATCGCTAATCGAGTTTAAATATTACTCACTAAATTCACTTTAAACTCATTTTTCTGGCAATATGAAAAGCGGAAAGATAAGAGAGTTCGATCTTGCCATCAAAATCCTTCTCAATTCTTTCTCTTAACCCTGTAAATAATAACTCGCGATCGCGCTTTTCTATTCGTTGATAAGGAGAAAAAGTATCGAGAAGCAGTAAATAATCATCCACAGAATAGGTAACTTGACAGGGAATTTGTTCGGAAATTAAATCTCGAAATTGTCCCGATTTTAAGATCTCATCACCAAAATTTTTTAGGACTTCTTCTTGTTTATTTCTACCTTCATAACGGGAAAGCGAGGGAGCATATTTTTGATACACTTCCTGTAAGATCGTGTATTCTTCATATCGGGGTTCTGGTTGTAAATTCCACAATAAGATTAAATGACCCTCTTGTTTTAAAGCATTAGCAGTTTTGCCATAACTCACTTCTGGAGGTATCCAATGAAAGGAATTAGCCGCTAAAACAACATCAAATTTTTCTGGTTCTAATTTCCATTCCTCAAAAGAAGTATTCATAATCTCAATCTGAGAATATGCGCTACAATTACTCTCTAAAAATTGGCAAGATTCTCGACTAGGTTCGAGACAAACCATTGAGAAACCCAATTTAGCAAATCCAATGGTAGCATTACCAGGGCCGCTACCGATTTCTAAAATAGTTGCATCGGGATGCAATTGAACAACTTCGATCGCGCGATCGCATAATTCTTGAGGATAACGAGGTCTGACTCGATTATAAGCCTCAGCAACACTTGAATACCAAGTTTTGCTGATTTCCAAATCTTGACTCGCATACCATTGTTTTTGTTTGTGCCAATTGTTCATTATCTTGATTTTTAGTTATACTCAAATATTAACTCAACTTGCTAGTTATTGATTCGATCCCCCCCGGCCCCCCTTGATAAGGGGGGGGAATCCCAAAGTCCCCCTTTTTAAGGGGGATTTAGGGGGATCGGAATGTATCCTATTTGTAACTAGCAACTCGGGTTATTAGCGTAAAATAAGCAAATGAATTCTCTTTCTCCTCGATGGCAACTTCCTCCTACTCCCAATGTTCCTGCGGAATTTATTGCCGCGATTAAACCCTACTGTCCGTCCTCAGAAGGGAAAATTGCTGCACAATTACTCTGGCAAAGAAATATCAGGGATTTAGAAAAACTACCAGGATTTATTGATTGCGATCGCTATCAACCTGCGAGTCCTTTTGAGTTTGGCGAGGAGATGAAATATGCCATTAAACGCCTTCAGAAGGCACGAGAAGCAGGGGAAAAAGTGACAATCTGGGGGGACTTCGATGCAGACGGTATTACCTCCACTAGCGTCCTCTGGGACGGTTTGGGACAGTTTTTTGCTCAATATTTGCAGTTAGATTATTATATTCCCAATCGCCTTAGCGAATCTCACGGTTTAAACATTCCCGGAATTGAAAGATTAGCAGCGACGGGAACAAAATTAATTGTCACCTGCGATACGGGAAGTACCAATATAGAAGAGATCGATCGCGCCGCAGAATTAGGCATTGATATTATTGTCACGGATCACCATACTTTACCAGAAAATCGTCCCAATGTTGTCGCAATTATTAATCCTCGTTATTTAGAACCAACTCATTCTCTTTATCATCTTTCTGGGGTTGCTGTTGCTTATAAATTAGTCGAAGCACTTTACGAAATCTTCCCCGAAATTCCGCAAAAACCCCTCGCGGAATTATTAGATTTAGTTGCTATTGGTTTAATCGCCGATCTCGTTGAATTAAAAGGAGACTGTCGCTATTTGGCGCAAAAAGGCATCAAACAATTACAAAAACAATTGAAAAATCCCACTCGTCCAGGGGTTGCTTTATTATTAAAATTATGCCAGAGAAGCGGCGATCGCCCCACGGATATTTCCTTTGGTTTAGGTCCGCGAATTAACGCAGTGAGTCGCATTCACGGAGATGCTAACTTTTGCGTAGAATTATTAACCAGTCGCGATCGCGATCGCTGTCAACATCTCGCCGAAGAAACAGAACTTGCTAACAGTCGTCGCAAAGAATTACAAAAAAATGTTACAAATTCTGTTAAGAAAAAACTCGAACAACTTGACTTATCAACCACCTATGTTATTGTCTTAGAAGATTCGCAATGGTCAGCAGGAGTTTTAGGATTAGTTGCCGGACAAATTGCTCAAGAATATGGTCGTCCTACCATCTTATTAAGCACTCAAAATAACGATCGGGAAACAGAGAATAAGCAACAGGGAATAGAAAATGAACCACAATTATCTCTTGCTAGGGGATCTGCGCGTTCTGCCAATGAAATTGACCTTTATCAATTAGTACATTCTCAAAAACATTTATTGCATCGTTTTGGAGGACATCCTTATGCAGCAGGTTTGAGTCTTCTGGTTGAAAATTTGCCGCTTTTTACTGAAGCAATTAATCAAGAAGTTCGCTTGCAAATTAACACAACAGAACTCACTCCCATCGTCAATACAGATATTACCGTAACTGTTGCCGAGTTAGGTAAAGAATTGTTTAAAGAATTGAATCTTTTAGAACCTTGTGGTATGGGAAATCCCGTTCCTAAACTCCTGATTGAAAATTGTTTGTTTACAAATATATGGCATAATAACGCCAAAGATAATCGCGGTAAAAAGATTCAATATATTAAAACAACCTTTGAGATCGGCGATCGCAGTTCATCCTCGAAATTTCCTGGTGTTTGGTGGGGACATTATAAAGATGAATTACCTGCAAATCAACCCTGTGATGCTATTGTAGAATTAGATTATAATACTTATAAAAATCGATACGAAGTGCGCTTAATAGCTGTTCGCATTTGCAACAAAAATCAAGGCGATCGCAATGACTTTTATGCACCTAATATCCTTTTAGATTGGCGAGGGAAGATATTAGAAGCAGAAAAATTTAACGCGACAATTCTACTCGAAGATTGTCCGACGAATTGGGAGAAAATTTCCGGGGAATTTCACAAAGCAGTTTTAGAAACCCAGAAACTTGCCCTTGCTTATCAGTCTCCAGACCCTTTAACCTCAGCAGAAATCTGGCAAAAACTGGCAGGAATTGCTAAATATCTCCACCGTACAGCAGAAACAACAACCCATAAAAAGCTGCAAGAAAAACTTGAGATTAGTTCTCCAACTCTACTGTTAGGAATTGCTGCTTTAGAGGCGATCGGATTTGAGATCGAAAATAACCATATCTCCCTGCAAATCACCGCCATAAAAGACCCTCAACCTCATCCCGAAGCGAAAATTAGACACTTTCTTGATGCCCTAGAAGAAGAACAATTTCAACGCCAATATTTTTATAAAGTTCCCGTAGATACCTTGCAAAATACCTTATCCTTTGTTGCCCGCGATCGCAATACTACGAATATAGAGTAAGGTGGGCATTGCCCACCCGACGACGACTATTTACCCATACCCAATTGTTGAGCCTTTTGGTAAACCTTTCCTTCTGTTAATAAAGAAGGAGCAATAACCACTTCAACTTGCTGCATTTCCTTGATATCCTTAGCACCCAAAGTTCCCATCGAAGTTTTTAATGCTCCAAGTAAATTGTGAGTACCATCATCTAATTTAGCCGGACCGACGAGAATTTCCTTAATTGTTCCCGTTGTCCCCACATTAATGCGCGTCCCTCTTGGCAAAACAGGACTCGGAGTCGCCATACCCCAATGATAATCAACACCGGGGGCCTCCTTTGCCCGCGCAATAGGGGAACCGATCATAACCGCATCGGCACCGCAAGCAATACACTTGCAGATATCCCCCCCCGTCACAATTCCCCCATCGGCGATCGTGGGAATATATTGACCCGTTTCTCGATAATAATCATCCCGCGCCGCCGCACAATCAGCCACCGCCGTCGCTTGGGGTACACCCACCCCTAGCACGCCGCGAGAGGTACAAGCCGCCCCAGGCCCGATCCCCACCAAAATCCCCGCCGCACCCGCCTGCATGAGCTTTAAAGCCACCTCGTAGGTCACGCAATTGCCCAACACCACCGGCATCGGCATTTCTTGGCAAAATTGCGCCAAATCTAAAGGCGCGATCGCCCCCGGAGATAAATGATCCGTAGAGACAACAGTGGCTTGAATGCACAAGAGATCCGCCTTCGCTTCAGCAACAATTTTGCCATACTTTTGCGCCCCGGCCGGAGTTAAACTAACCGCCGCGATCGCCCCACGATCTTTAATTTCCTTAATCCGTTGGGAGATCAATTCAGGTTTAATAGGTTCAGCGTAGAGTTCCTGCATTAAGCCAACAAACTCTTCCTTCCCCACCGAAACAATGCGATCTAAAATGGGTTTGGGGTCTTCATAGCGCGTTTGAATCCCCTCGAGATTCAGAACCCCCATTGCGCCCAATTCCGAGAGCAATGCCGCCATATTCACATCGACAACACCATCCATTGCACTAGCAATAATGGGAATTTCTCGCTCGATATTGCCAATTGTAAAGCGAGTGTCCGCCAAACCCGGGTCTAGCGTCCTCTGTCCGGGGACAAGGGCAATTTCATCAAATCCGTAGGCTCGTCGAGCGGTTTTACCTCGACCGATTGAAATATCCACGCTCTTTTTTTGTTCCCAAAACTAATTTAGCTTAGGCTATCAAATTTTGAGGAGTGTTGGGGGATAAAGTTGTGGTAATTTCCCCATCAGTGCGCGATCGCCGCAATTCTTATACTTTGGTCTAGATAATATTAAGGTGGACAAGCAGTCAAGCTGATCGTGTCAATTGCTCAATTTCAATATAAATTTAGCAGTGATTGGATGGTTGGACTTGGATTCATCGGGAACAAGAAAAAACGAACTGCCAAGGACATCATGGCAATAGAGAGGGAGTGTCTATCAAAACAATGACTTTTCATTTTTATCTGATGCTTCATTGACTTCTGCACTGGCTATTTTTAAGTATTTGCTTCTTTCAATTGTTTTTCATAAGTATTAATCTTGCCATTCAATTCGCGAATGCGTCGAGAAAGCGATCGCGTAATATTAACGGCAATTTCTGGGGTTTCTTCGATCGCGTCGATGAGTTGTAATTGATTCAGGGTCAAGCAGTCGCAAGTTTCCAGTGTCGTAACAGAAGCCGATCGCGGTTCCGCGTCAAAGAGAGACATTTCGCCAAAAAAGGTGCCTTGTTCTAACTTGGCCAAGTCGCGATCGCCCAAATGCACCCGTACTCGTCCCGAAACGACAATATAAAGCGATCGCCCTTCTTCTCCCTGTTCAAAAATGGTGTGATCCGAGGGAAAAGAGAGTTCGTCCATTGCTGAAGCCAATTTCACCAAAAATTCATCTCGCAATTCCTGAAAGATCGAGACGCGCCGAATAAATAACAAGCGTTCAAAGCTACTTAACATTTATGGGTTATGGGAAATTGTAATCGGTAACGGGGAGGCGGGCATGAGCGTAAAGTAATTCAATGTTAGCAGAGGTTGGAGAACCACGAGAATCCCCCAATTCAACTCTTCCCAGAGGCGATCGCGCCCTACTTTAGAGATGATGATTTAGGATACACTTGTTTTTAAGATTAAATTGAGAATTGGCAAGCAGGACGAGAAACAATGACTTTTACCGTAGCAAAATCTCCAGAGTGCGATCGCCTTCTAACCTTCTATGAAATCGGCTGGCCGCAATTCCAAAGCATTGAGGCTGCTTTTGAGGATGTCGCAGGTATTCGCTTTATTTACCTTGACGGAATTTTAGAAATTATGACCCTTAGCCCCGAACATGAAGAGTATAAAAAAAACCTAGGGATGTTGTTGGAGACATACCTTCGAGAAAGCGAAATTCGCTTTTATGGTCAAGGTAGTTTAACTCTGGGTGGAGAGGAGTTGCAGGCGAGAAAAGAACCTGATGAGTCCTATAGTATTGGTACAAAAAAAGCAATGCCCGATCTGGCGATCGAAGTTGTTTTGACCAGTGGAGGAATTAATAAGCTCAAACTTTATCAGCGTCTTGGAGTGGGGGAAGTTTGGTTTTGGGAGGATGGGGTTTTAAGTATTTATATTTTGCGAGAAAAATACGAACGAGTTCAACACAGCGAATTGCTACCCGACCTCGATCTCGAATTGCTGCAAAGTTATATCACCTACCACGACCAATATGATGCAGTGAGAGAGTTTACCCAAGCCTTGCGCGATCGCGACTGAGAAGAAATTTGCCAAGTGGGAGGAATTCTGCCACAATTCTGCGAACGTAATTCGTTAAAGTAAAGAAAGAACGATTGACTTAACACAATCCCTAATGACCTCTTCCTCCATCGCCGTGCGAGAACTCCCGCTATTTCCACTTCCCGATGTGGTGTTGTTTCCGAGTCGTCCCCTTCCCCTGCATATCTTTGAATTTCGCTATCGGATTATGATGAACACCATTCTCGAGAGCGATCGCCGCTTTGGAGTTCTAATGTTCGATCCGGTACAAGGTGAAATTTCCGGTGTGGGGTGTTGTGCGGAAGTGATTCATTTTCAACGCCTTCCCGACGATCGCATGAAAATTTTAACCCTAGGACAACAGCGCTTTCGCGTTTTAGAATATGTTCGCGAAAAACCCTATCGCGTCGGTTTAGTTGAATGGGTTGAAGATGAACCCACTCAAAAAGATTTGCGCCTTATTGCTACAGAAGTCGAGGAATTATTGCGAGATGTAGTGCGCTTGTCGGCAAAACTTACCGATAGCAGCATTGAATTGCCCGAGGATTTGCCCAATTTACCGTTAGAGTTGTCCTATTGGGTCGCCAGTAACCTCTATGGGGTTGCTGCGGAACAACAAATGCTCTTGGAAATGGTAGATACAGCAGAACGTTTAAAGCGGGAAATTGAAATCCTAGCATCTACGCGCAGTCATTTAGCGGCAAGGACGGCTTTGAAGGATGTTTTAAATTGATTCATGGGTAATGTCGGGATGTTAAATTTAAAAATTTAATGTCCCTGCATTACTGCTTGATGGGGAAACAATTTTACCGTCCTTAATGGCATAAAGATCGTAACGTCCAAAAATCTTGAGAACTTCCACATATTGATGTAGTTCGACCAATGCCGCATTGACGCGATCGCGATCGCTTTCCAAATCGATAAAAAAGAGATATTCCCCCAGCGATCGCTTCGTGGGACGAGATTCGATCCGGCTGAGGTTAATGTTTCTTTTAGCAAATACTTGTAAGGGTTTCATTAATGCCCCTGGAACATTGGCCGGTACGCTAAAGGCAAGGGAGACATAACCGCCGCTTTCGGCTTTTGGCCAGCCAATGACCCAAAAGCGCGTACAATTACCTCGATAATCATTGATATCTTCGGCAAGAATGGGTAAGTTATAAAGCCTAGCGGCACGTTGGGAGGAAATAGCGGCTCCGGTTGCGTCATCCCCTAAATGTTCGAGGGCTTCTGTGGTAGAATTGCTGGCAATTTGTTGTACTGAGGGTAAATATTGATTTAACCAATTTTGACATTGGGCGAGGGCTTGGGGATGGGAATAAACGGTTTTGATGGATTCTAAAGCCAAAGAACGAGAAATTAAGGCATTGACAATGGGAAGAACTAATGCTTTCTGGATATTTAACCCCTCTAATTGCCACAGGGTATCGAGGGTCATAGCGACGCTACCGTGGATTAGATTCTCCACGGGAACAACGGCGAGATCCGCTTGTTTATTGGCAACTGCGCGTAATGTTTGTGCGATGGTCGGATACGGACATAAAAATGATTTTTGACCAGTTTCGCGATCGCGCCAATCTGCGTA
>NZ_JAYGHV010000059.1:0-10136 GCF_034932145.1 Spirulina sp. 06S082
GTGGGAGACAATGAGGGGGGGTATTTGGTGGTTAAACAGCCCTGGCCGAGTATGATTCGCACAGTATATGGAGATGAAGCGCGTTTTCGTCGCACCTATTGGGAACATATTCAGCCCAAGGACGGACAGCACTTCTATTTTGCCGGAGATGGGGCGCGGCGAGATGCCAATGGCTATTTCTGGGTCATGGGGCGGGTAGACGATGTGATGAATGTCTCCGGACACCGTTTGGGAACAATGGAAGTAGAGTCTGCTTTAGTTTCTCATCCATCGGTGGCAGAAGCGGCGGTTGTGGGACGACCCCATGAGGTGAAAGGAGAAGAGGTGTTTGCTTTTGTCACCCTAGAGGGCAGTTCTCAAGGAAATGATGCTCTTAAAAGTGAGTTAATGCAGCACGTCGTCGAGGAAATTGGCGCGATCGCCCGACCTGGAGAAATTCGCTTTACGGATGTTCTTCCTAAGACGCGATCGGGTAAGATTATGCGTCGTTTATTGCGGAATTTGGCAGCAGGGCAAGAAGTTGCAGGAGATACTTCTACTTTAGAAGATCGCAGCGTTTTGGATCAGTTGCGTGAGAGTTAATTTGATATTGTAAGGCGGGTTATTCTCGCCTTACAAATTATATTATAATGGATGTTAATTCTATTCCCATTTTACCGGATAGTTGGAAAAATATTCAGCCTGATACTGTTTATATCACTGGTAAGGGGCGATTAGTATCTTTTGGCAAAAATCAGATTGAATTGGGACAAAAATATGATGTTAAAAATAAACATTTGAAAGCGATTGAAAAAGGAGAAGTATCACCGAAAGGAAATATGGGTTTAGTTCTACATTCTTTATTTTCCAGGAATCAGAACCAAACACTAATGGAGACAAGATAATGGAATCAAATTTTCAGAAACATTTGCTCGATCTAGAAAAAATTGTCCCAGATTCTTTAAAAGTTTTTGCACGCGAACACTTAGAATATTGCAATTATAAAGTTTCTGGGTATTGGGATGAAGAAGACAATTTTTATGGTGAGATTATTTTCCCGAATAGTTTATCCTTAGATTTAGCAAAATATTCAGTTTCTAAAAACTTATTAGATAAGACGAGTGATTATGAGATTTCCTTAGAATTTTTACTCACAACTGAATCCAATGATGTAAATGTGTGCATGGGAAAATCTGCGATCGCAACCTTAACCCTGATTTTTGATTCAAGTTTTCGCTATATCGATGAGAAATGGGCGATCGATGTTCAGTCTCCAGCGATCGTTGCTAAAATCGGGGACACGGGGGCTTAATTCACTGGCGATCGCTTGGGTTTGGAGACCTGGCGATCGCTTGGGTTTGGAGACCTGGCGATCGCTTGGGTTTGGTGACTTGGCGATCGCTTGGGTTTGGTGACTTGGCGATCGCTTGGGTTTGGAGACCTGGCGATCGCTTGGGTTTGGGGACCAAACCCCTACTTAATAAAACTTAAAAACAAAAGCGGGTAGAGAACTCCCATTGAATAGTAGGCTGTAAGCTAGAGAATCAAAGGAGAATGACTTATGGTTAAACGCAATGACAAAGTAAGAATCTTGCGTAAAGAATCTTACTGGTATAAAGATGTTGGTAAAGTTGCCAGCGTTGATAAGAGCGGTATTATCTATCCCGTCATCGTTCGTTTTGATAAGGTTAACTACTCGGGTGTAGCCACCAATAATTTTGCCGAAAGCGAACTGCAAGTGATTGAGTAAGCAACAGCAAAAGTAGAGATTGGGGATTCATCGTGCCGGAGTTACCAGAAGTCGAAACGGTACGTCGCGGGTTAAATAGACTAACCCTAAATCAAATAGTGCAGGGTGGGGAAGTGTTACTCGAGAGAACCCTTGCCTACCCTGTTTCTATGCAAGAATTTTTAAGGGGTTTGCGGGGAGTCTCCATTACTTCTTGGCAGCGACGCGGGAAATACTTACTGGCACCCCTGCATCAGTCAGACGATCGCCCAGGAGGATGGCTGGGGGTTCATTTGCGAATGACAGGACAGTTATTATGGGGCGATCGCGAGGATCCTTTGTCTCCTCATACGCGAGTGCGCTTGTTCTTTCCTGAAGGCAAGGAATTGCGCTTTGTCGATATTCGTACCTTTGGGAAAATGTGGTGGGTTCCTCCCGATCGCGATCCCGAGACGATTATAACGGGTTTGCAAAAGTTGGGACCTGAACCTTTAACGGACAATTTCTCCCCTATTTATTTAAGCAAAACCCTGGCTAAAACCCAACGACGGATTAAAACTGTGCTTCTCGATCAGCAGGCGATCGCGGGGTTAGGAAATATTTATGCAGACGAGGTATTATTTAAAAGCGGCATTCGTCCCGAGGCCATTGCCTCTCACTTAGACAAAAAACAGGTCGATCGACTTCATCAAGCCATTGTAGAAGTATTAGAAACGGCGATCGCCAAAGGAGGGACTACCTTTAGTAATTTCCTCAGTCTCCTCGGCGTTCCGGGAAACTACGGAGATACCGCCCTTGTCTATGGTCGCAAAGGAAAGCCCTGTTTGCATTGTAGCAGGGCGATCGAACGCATTAAAATAGGCGGACGTTCCTCTCATTTCTGTCCTCAATGTCAGACATAAATTAAATCTAAATCAAACTTAAATCAGACCTAAATAAGGGAAGTAAGCATTGAGAATAGTTAATTGCGAGAGAAGAGAGTATCTTTATTTGTTTGTCATCTCTTTAGCAATCCAAAGCGGCCAAAAGAGAGGAATTTCTAGCTTCTGTAAAGTTGGTATAGGTTGACCTTGACGTTGTTTTTCAGCACGCAAGGCGAGGTAGCAGACCGAACCCGAAAATAGATAGGCCGTTGCCGAGGAAGTCAAAAAAAAAGCAGCCAACATAGTGATGCACTCCTGATTAAAAACAAAAAAATAAGTTAAAACGAGGGCTAAAATTGAACCTAAAATCGAACAGCATAATAAATTGTCTGGAAAATTATTAGCCTCCGTATTTTTGCGTATCTTTCGAGATAAGTCAACTCGAAGAAAATTGAGAGTTGAAATTTGCCTCTCATTCCAACATACCCTAGACTTTCAGAAACTCAATCAGAGAAATTGCTGCTTTAGGTTTATTTTGTAAAGCATTTTATTGTTATGGTCAGAACATTCAACATTAACGGCGATCGCCTTTTGCAAAGTATTGCGGAATTGGCGGCGATCGGGTCTCTTCCTCAAGGAGGTGTCCGTCGCATCGCTTATACTCCGGAAGATATCCAAGGACGAAATCTAGTCAAGCAATGGATGCAGGATGCAGGAATGAGCCTTCGTATCGATCCTGCGGGTAATATTATCGGAGTGTATGCGGGGAAAATGCCCCAACTTCCCGTTTTAGCGACGGGTTCTCATATCGATACAGTCCCCAGTGGCGGGCGTTACGATGGTACTCTGGGGGTTTTAGCGGGGTTAGAAGTAGTGCGAACCTTGCGAGACAAAAATTTACAATTCAATCATTCCCTTGAAGTGATTGTTTTTACCGATGAAGAAAGCAGTACCATCGGTTCAAAAGGAATGTCGGGAAATCTGGTTCGAGATGCAAACTATTATCGTCGTCCCGATGGAAGCGATATTCAAACCTGTTTAAAACGGGTGGGGGGAAATTGGGATGAGATTGAAATTGCCAAGCGGGATGAAAAGGCGATCGCGGCTTTTGTGGAGTTGCACGTGGAACAGGGACCTGTTTTAGAATCAATGCAAAAGGAGATTGGTATCATTGAGGGGATTGTCGGCCAGAGACGCTTTAAAATCTTGGTAGAGGGTAGTGCTAATCATGCCGGGACAACTCCCATGTCTATGCGTCGAGATGCCCTTGTTGCTGCTTCTAGGGTGGTTTTAGCCGTGAATGCCATTGGCAATACTCCAGGTCAGCAAGTGGCAACGGTGGGACAATTCCAAGTTTATCCCAATGCCGCCAATGTCGTCCCCGGTAATGTCGAAATGAGTTTAGATCTTCGCGATTTATCTAGCCGACATATCGATCGCCTTTTGCAACAGTTACGCTTGTATTTGGAGGAAATTGCGATCGCCACAGCCACAAAAATCCAAATTCTGCCCCGTTTGCATTTAGAACCCGCCCTGACTGAACCTCACATTCAACAGGCGATCGCTCGTTCTTGTGAAAAGAGAAATTTTACTTATACTTACCTCCCCAGTCGTGCCAGTCACGACGCGCAGGAAATGGCTAGTATTACTGATATGGGGATGATTTTCGTACCCTCTTCTGGGGGAATCAGTCATGCAGAAACAGAACATACTTCCCCAGAAGAATGTGTTCGCGGTGCCAATATATTACTCGATACTTTATGGCAATTGGATCGATATTATAAGTAGAGTTTGCTGTGCAAGTAAAAAACTCATTGAACTAATCTTTGTTGTATTTTAGCTGATATTTTCATCCCCGTATAGTGAAAAACATCTCTGGCTGTATGCTTCTAATATACGAGAAAATCGGTATAATCGGATTTTTTCTTTCTGTAATTCTTGAAGTTGTTAAGCAACACCAAAATCGGTATATTGACGTACATTATGAGGATGAAATCCCAAAATTATATCCTCTGGAGGAACGCCCAATTCAACCAATTCTTCTGCAATAGAAACATTTGTCCCGTCGTGTTGAATCCATATTTTTCCAGCGATAATATCAATATGAATAACAGAACCATGTACGCGCCGTTGTTTGTCCCAACCGACGTGCATGAGTTCGTAGCGATCGCGTTCTGAATCGATAATAACTTCAGGTTCTATTTCACCGTGAGAGGGCTTATATTGAGCATATTTGAGAATAATATTACGAGTCAGTTCGCGATAGTGTTCTAAGGTATCCATTGAATCATGCTCCTTTTTTCTTCATCAAAGATAATAAGTTTAATTTGCCAGTTTCTCAAGATAAGTTGACCTAATTTTTCAGTCAAGATAGTCTCATAAGTTCGTTTGGGAACCGCCAGATAAAGTTCTCGTTTGGGTTCAATTTCAGAGAGAACACTTTGATAAATTCCATATTGTCCGATCGCATCTCCAAGGTCTTTAATGGGAGAAGGTTTCAAGAAACTTTTGATTTCGACCGCTATTTTTCGATCGTCTTTTTCTGCGGCGATCGCTTTTCTTTCTGCACCGAGATCGATAAATAAATCTCGCCCTCCATAGGATAAAAATAGCGGATCGTCAGTAATTTTCCAACCCTCATCCATGAGAAGTTGAACGACAATATCGTGGTAGATATCCTTAGCAGGCATGGAACGAACAGTGACTTGATTCTCTTTTCTATTTTAAGAGAATGCTGGCTTCAAGTAAATCTTCTTTAGAGATTAACCCAAAAAAATATCGCCAAAAAAATCGTTCCCGCTTTCTGTACGGGAACGATAAAGGATGAGAAAATATTAAACAGCTACAGGTTCAACGGCATTTGCGCGATCCAAGAACTCCTGCAATTTCTTCCCTTCAATTACCTCTTCAGCGAGGATTTCTTGGGCGATCGCTTCTAATAATTCCCGATTGTTTTCCAGAATGGCGATCGCCTGGTGATGACCTTTTTCGACAATTTCCTTCACTTCCGCATCGATCGCCTTGGCAGTAGAATCGCTCACATTACGGCGAGGATTGATCATTCCTCCTTCTCCCAGGAAGCTGTTTTGCTGCCCTTTCTCGTAGGCGAGGGGTCCCAGGACTTTACTCATGCCGTAGGTTGTTACCATGCGTTCTGCGAGGTCTGTGGCGCGTTGGAGGTCATTGGCTGCCCCTGTAGTAATGCTACCAAAAACAACCTCTTCTGCTGCTCGTCCTCCTAAAAGTGTGGCAATTTGATCCCGTAGTTCTGCCTCGGACATCAAAAAACGGTCTTCTGTGGGCATTTGTAAGGTGTAACCTAAAGCAGCCATGCCTCGAGGCACAATGGATATTTTGGAAACTTTACCCCCTCCAGGCATCAACGCACCGACTAAGGCGTGACCCACTTCGTGATAAGCCACGATTTTCTTTTCCTTCTCATTGAGGACGCGGCTTTTCTTCTCTAACCCCGCGACAACCCGTTCGATCGCCTCGTTAAAGTCTGCTTGGGTTACTTTTGTGCGTTGATTTCGTGCGGCCAATAATGCGGCTTCGTTAACTAAGTTGGCTAAGTCAGCCCCCGCAAAACCAGGAGTTCGAGTGGCGATCGCCCTCAAATCAACCTCAGAATCAATTTTCACCTTACCCGCGTAGATTTCCAAAATCTTCAAGCGTCCAGGGAGATCGGGGCGATCGACGAGGACTTGGCGATCGAAGCGTCCAGGGCGTAACAAGGCAGAATCAAGGGTTTCGGGGCGGTTGGTGGCGGCGAGGACGATGACCGTGGCACCTCCTGCGGCAAATCCGTCCATCTCGGTTAATAATTGATTGAGGGTTTGTTCCCGTTCGTCATTTCCCCCCATAAAACCACCACTGGCGCGAGATTTACCGATCGCATCCAATTCATCGATGAAAATAATACAGGGTGCTTTCTTTTTGGCCTGTTCAAATAAGTCTCGCACTCGGGCGGCACCGGCACCAACAAAAAGTTCTACGAATTCCGATCCGGAGATGCTGAAAAAGGAAACACCTGCTTCTCCTGCAACGGCTTTGGCCATTAAAGTTTTACCGGTTCCTGGGGGTCCGACGAGTAATACTCCTTTAGGAATACGCGCCCCGATCTGGGTGTAGCGATCGGGATTTTTGAGAAATTCGACAATTTCCTCGAGTTCTGTTTTCGCTTCTTCAACTCCGGCGACATCTTCAAATGTTACTTTGGTATCATTATCCTCAACATAAACTTTAGCCTTGCTTTTACTCAAGGAAAGCGCCCCTTGTGGACCCCCTCCACCCCGTCTCATAAAAAACTGGAAAATACCCACAAAAATTAACGGGGGAATGACCCAACTGAGGAGGGTTCCAAACCAATTATTGCCCTTGGGGGGTGCTGCGGCAAATTCAACCCCATTATTTTCTAAACGTTGGGGAAGTTGTAGATCGAAAACTGGCGTAGTTTCTAAAATTTGTCCCGGTTTTTCGTCTTCCCCTTTCAGTTGATAGCGAATTTGGTCTTGGCCGACATAAGCGCGGGTCACAGTCCCATCGCCAACTTGATCGATAAACATACTGTAAGGGACTCGAGGAATGCTAGGAGCAAAAATCTGGGGAAATAAGATATTGATTAACAGCAGTCCGACCCCGGTAATTAAAAGAATATTACCGATGAGGCGACCCCATGAGGGGTTGGGATTGTTTTTTATAGCCATTTTTTTGTTTAAATTACGCACGCTGGCGAACAAATGTTAATTTTTGTTAACTTCGTCCTGTTTTTATTTTGTCCTGGCGATCGCCTCTTTGTCTGGTACGGTTAACCGATGAGTGGATGTGCTTACGGCGGATATCGGTAGGATAGAGATAGTTTATTTACGAGAGAAATATAAATACTTGTGGCTACTAGAAAGACTTCAAACTGTGCGAGAACTCCTCTTTTTCAGGAAATTTCCGACCTGGGGGCGCGTTTTACGGATTTTGCGGGCTGGGAAATGCCGGTACAATTTGCGGGACTCAAGTTGGAACATGAGGCGGTACGAGAAGCAGTGGGAATGTTCGATATCTCCCACATGGGCAAGTTTACCCTCAAGGGTGCAAAGTTATTGTCCCATCTTCAACCTCTCTTTCCTTCTGATTTGGAATCCTTGCAACCAGGACAGGCTCAATATACTGTACTGCTAAATGCCCGAGGGGGAATCATTGATGATGTTATTATCTATTACCAAGGGGAAGATGCGACGGGAATACAATCTGGGGTGGCGATCGTCAATGCTGCGACGCGATCGCGCGATAAGGCCTGGCTGTTAGAACATTTGCAAGGATCGGGGATTATGTTGCAAGATGTCTCTCCGGATAAGGTCTTGTTGGCTGTACAGGGACCTCAAGCTGTAGCGGTGTTAAAGCCTTTAATTACAGGGGATATCGAGGCATTGAAGGCGTTTGAGCATTTGCACGCATCCATCGCGGGAGAGTCGGTATTTATTGCCCGTACTGGCTACACCGGAGAAGATGGTTTTGAAATTATGATGGATCCCGAAACAGGACGACAGTTATGGCGATCGCTTCTCGCTGTTGGAGTAACTCCTTGCGGTTTGGGGGCGCGGGATACTTTACGATTAGAGGCAGCAATGGCACTCTATGGGCAAGATATTACCGAGGATACGACTCCTTTAGAAGCGGGTTTGGGTTGGTTGGTACATTTGGATAAAAAGGGCGCATTTATCGGGAGGGAGGCCTTAGAACAACAGAAACAAGGGGGACTCGATCGCAAGTTAATTGGTTTGGCAATGCAGGGACGCTATATTGCCCGTCACGGCTATCCTATTATTGCTGAAGGGGAAAAGGTGGGAGAAGTCACCAGTGGCACCCTTTCGCCAACTTTGGGGAAGGCGATCGCTTTGGCTTATGTTCCCAAACAGCTTGCTAAAAAAGGTACGCTTCTCGAAGTGGAAATTCGCGGCAAAACCCACCCTGCAACGGTGGTGAAGAAGCCTTTTTATCGTTCTCCTCATCGTTCCTAAATTAACTTTTTTCATGTTTTTTGTGGCGATCGCTCAAAAGTTCGTAAAGTTTGTTTGCAATTTCGCAACAGATTTCTAAGGAGTGGTAAGTTGGGAATTGAGGCAGTTAATGCTTCATCAAAAAACAGAACGGCTTCAATGATAGCAACAGAGCAAAATACTCTGTTTGAGTGAACTTTGTTTCAATATCTATGCTGTTTTAACTTCTGGGCTATGCCCATCTCCAAAAACCAGAGCAATACCTCACCAGAACGCTCGAATTTTCTCAACTGAAAGACTGAGGGACAACCCTAAAGTCGGATTGGAAACTAAACTTCCCACTTTAGGAGAAACCTAGAAAAACCTGAGAAAAATGAGAGAAAAACGAGCAAGTCTAGGAGGGATCGCTCTGGTTTTGAGTGTTTAAACCTAGTTTGAGATTCATTTTTTTGATAAAGTAAAGTTTTATTGCAAACATAGGACTTCAGGAAAAAACCTGCTAAATTAGTAATTGAAGCAGTCAATCAATGAATGCTTCCCTGGCAGATAAAACAGCCAAATCAAGGTAGACCAGATCAACAAGTAGAGAGGTAAACAAAGCTGTTAATATTCTATCTGTCTCGCCGACCGAAAGCAGTACGCTCACAAGAAAGCAAAATTTCCCTAAATAGCGATCCCGGAGCCATGCAACTGAAACTCTAATCCAGAGTGCACCTCTAATTAGCATCAGCAAAAAAGAGAGCAATACAACTCGAATTAGAGGTTTAATTCAGTTCAACTCTAAATAGTATCGAGTAAATAAAGGAAGTCTCTTGCAAGTCTAGTCGAGGTGCTGCTTTTGTCATGTTTAGAGATAATTTTTGATAATATTTCCTATTGGTCGCAATAAGAAAGCCAAAAGAAAACAGCCAAATATCGCCATCACGATCGCGGCACCAGAAGGCACATCGAGATAATAACTAGCATACATTCCCCCCACTGTCGAAAAAGCGCCGATAATTGCCCCTAAAAGCATCATTTCGTGTAATTCTTTCACCCAGAGATAAGCGGTAATTGCAGGACCCACGAGTAAAGACATCACCAGTAGTACCCCCACGATCTGCATACTAGCAACAATGGTTAAAGTAATCGCACAAATTAAACCAAAATATAAACTATTAACAGGTAAACCGCTTGCCTTTGCTCCTAATGGGTCAAAGGTGTAAAAAAGCAACTCTTTGTAAAATAACTTAACTAAAATCAGAACTAAAATTGTAATTCCTAAAGTATACCAAACATCTGCGGGTTGAATGCCCAAAATATCGCCAAAGAGAATATGAGTTAGATCGACTTGATTGGTTTTTAACAAACTAATTAAAATCACCCCAAACCCCAAAAAAGTTGTTAAAGTTAATGCCATTGCTGCATCAACTTTAATGCGCGATCGCGTCTGAATTGCCCCGACAGTCAAAGCACTGAGAACCCCAGCAATAAATGCCCCCAGGGAAAGATCGAGTCCCAAAAAGAAAGCAATAGATAAACCTGGAACAACAGAATGAGAGATAACTCCCCCCATCATGCCCATTTGCTGTACAA
>NZ_JAYGHV010000060.1:0-10080 GCF_034932145.1 Spirulina sp. 06S082
AACTCCCCCACCTCCCCACCCCGATTAGAATATAAAAAATTAGTGAAGCAGGACTCATGGGGAAACGAAGGTTTTGGTTAGGATGGTTGATGGCGATCGCGGTGCTGGTTTCGAGTTTAGTCTGGACTCCCCAGGCGTTGGCTTTTACGGAAGACCAGAAGGTATTTTTGCAAGCATGGCGCATTGTTAATCAGTCTTATGTTGATGACAGCTTTAATGGGCAGAATTGGTGGTTTATGCGCCAACGGTATTTGCGGCATCCATTCCGCGATCGCGAAGACGCTTATGAGGCCATTGACGAAATGCTGGCTAGTTTAGACGATCCTTATACGCGCTTGCTTCGTCCCGAACAGTATCGCAGTTTGCAGGTGAGTACCTCGGGGGAATTGACGGGAATTGGGGTACAAATTAATCTCGAACCGCAAACCCTACAACTACAGGTGATTAGCCCGATCGCCGGTTCTCCTGCGGAAAGGGCGGGAATTCGTGCTGGAGATCGCATTCTCGAAATTGATGGGGTTTCCACTCAAAACTTATCTTTGGATGAAGCAGCGATGAAAATGCGCGGGAAAATTGGCACTCGTGTCGTTTTAACCCTCGATCGCGAGGAGAAAACCGAGGGAGAAAAAGTAGAGATCGTCCGCGATCTTATTACGCTTAAGGCCGTCAGCGCCAATCTCGATAGCACAGGGACAATTCCTATCGGTTATTTGCGTCTCTCCCAATTTAGCGCCAATGCCACCCAAGAATTAGCTCAGGCGATCGCGGATTTGGGCGATCGCGGTGCTAAGGGCTATATTCTCGATTTACGGAATAATCCAGGGGGACTCTTACAAGCAGGTGTAGGAATTGCCCGTCTTTGGCTCAATGATGCGCCTATTGTTTATACTGTCAATCGCCAGGGAATGTTGGGCAGTTTTGATGCCGATCGCGGTGCTATTACGGATTCTCCTCTGGTGGTTTTGGTTAATCAAGGTTCCGCTAGTGCTAGTGAAATTTTAGCTGGGGCATTACAAGACAATCATCGCGCTAAATTATTGGGGGAACAAACTTTTGGTAAGGGATTAATTCAATCTCTTTTTGAACTTCCCGATGATTCCGGTTTAGCCGTTACCGTGGCTAAATACGAAACACCCAGCCATCACGATATTAACAAGTTAGGTATTACTCCCGATGAGATCGTTGCCCAGGAGCCTATTTCTTTGCAGGAAGTTGGTGGCGATCGCGATCTTCAATATCAGGCCGCGATCGAGTTACTCGAGGCCAAATCTATTCTTGCCAACGCTACATAGCTCACAAAAACTATTAATATCTTTACTGATAGTCGATGCAAACATTATTACTCTATGTTGGCATCGACTTTTTTATATTTCTTTAAAATTGCTTTCACAAAACTTCAATTTACTTCTTACACTCGACAATATTGAAATAAATCTTCGATTCTATTGATTGAATCAAAGCAAAATTGATATTAAAAGTATCGAAAAAATACCTAGTGTGATGAAAATCACCTTATTTATTGACTGAGATGATACTATTTGCATAATAATCAAGGTATTATTGAGAAGACATTCTAGGTAACAAACCATGAATTTAGCTCCATTATACCTACCTTACGGATTTAGAGTTACCCGAGAACAATTTGCGGGAATTGTACGGGTTAATCATAATTTTCGCTTAGAACGGACTGAAAAAGGAGAATTACTTGTCATGCCACCTACCGGCGGAAATATCGGACAATATACAGCAAAACTGCTGGCACAATTTGTGAATTGGAACGAAAAAACTGGATTAGGTGTTGTATTTGGTTCGTCTACAGTTTTTCAATTGCCCAATGGTGCAGAACGTTCTACCAGTATAGCTTGGGTCAGCCTCGATCGCTGGAATTTCTTAAGTTTGGAACAACAACAAACTTTTCCTCCTTTATGTCCAGATTGCGTTTTGGAACTGCGTTCTCCTATGGAGAGTATGGAAATGTTACGAGAAAAAATGAATGAATATTTAGACAATCAACTGCGGTTAGGATGGTTAATTGACCTTCCGAATCAAAAAGTGGAAGTTTACCAACGAAGTAAACCTGTAATTGTTTTCGATCGCCCGGATCTGCTTATGGGAGAAAATGTTCTTTCGGGATTGGCTCTCAATCTCAAATTCTTGTGGAATTAACGGGCTTAATTTCTTGTCTTTAGGTTTGCATTGCTTTCGCGCTTCTTATCAACTTAATTTAACCTTGGAATAAACCAACTCTTTAACATAATCGAGAAAAATTTTCAGAGCGATCGCGTGTCTAGATAGAGGGTGTGTTATCTTAATCTGTAACAACACCCTATTACCGCATTCTTTTTCTCGATCGCTTTCCTTGATATGGGTACAATTCCTCAGTTTATTATCGGCTTAGGCAATCCTGGTGCAAAATATGACAAAACTCGTCACAATATTGGTTTTGAAGTCCTTGACGATCTCGCTAAACTCTGGCAAATGTCTTGGCAGGAAAACCGCCGTTTTAAAGGGTATTTTGCCGAAGGACGCGCTTTAGGAAATCATAAAATTTATTTACTGAAACCTCTAACTTATATGAATCTTTCGGGGGAATCCATTCGTGCGGTGATGGATTGGTATAAACTCGAACCAGAATCATTATTAGTGGTTTACGATGATATGGATTTAGCCGTGGGACGGTTGCGAATTCGCTTATCGGGGTCTGCGGGAGGGCATAATGGTATTAAGTCGGCGATCGCCCATATTGGAGGGCAAAATTTCCCTCGTCTTCGCATCGGTATCGGCCAAAGAACTGCCGATAAAGAAACAATTTCTCATGTTTTGGGGAAATTTACCCCCGAGGAAAAACCGATTGTTTCCGAAACGATCGATCTGGCGATCGCCGCGATCGAAATGAGTCTGAAAGAAGGACTAGAAAAAGCCATGAGTCTTTACAATGCGCGATCGGTTGTTTCCACACAAGAATGATGAATAAAAAAGAACATTGGGATTTTCGTCGCTTTATACAAACCGTCGCCTATTTCGAGGGTATTCCTTTTCTTAAATGCCTAACGCGACTGAGAAATAAATTATCAAATATGGACTCCACACCTGTTTCCCCCTCAATGCGCGATCGCGTTGCAGCCATTCTCGTCGTCGCTGGAAAGGAAAGCCTCGCAAAACCTATTATCGATCGCCTTCTGACCGAAAATTATCCCGTGCGCGTTTGGGTTGCAGATATTTCCCGAGGAACCCTCTTTGATGGCGATGAGAAAATCACCCTTAGCGATCGCCTCACACCCGAATTATTAACCGGAGTAGAAGCCATTATCTGTTGTTTTGGAGAAGGACAAGGCGATCGCCTTTGGGAAGAAAAATTACAGAATCTTATTGCCTTAGCTACAGTAGGAGAAGGTGCAAAAGGAATCAAAACCCTGTTTGATTTTAACCAACCTGATGAAGATTTGCTGGCAAGTTGGGGGGCAGTAGATGATGTGGTAATGGGGGGAGTCAGTGAAAGTAATATACGTCTCTGCGACGGGTTTGCAGTCTTTGCAGGAACAGTGTCTACAGCGAATTCTGGCGGTTTTGCCTCTGTGCGCCATCGCAATTTTCAGCCTCCTTTGGATTTATCGAACTATGAAGGGATTCAATTACAGGTTAAAGGAGACGGGAAACGCTACAAATTTATTGCTCGTTGCGAGGGAAAATGGGATGGAGTCAGTTATTGCTATTCCTTCGATACTGTCGCCAATGAGTGGATATCTCCCCGTATTCCCTTTCAGGAACTCATTCCCGTATTTCGCGCTAAAACCTTAACAGATGCGAGTTCCTTCGAGCCGCGACGCACTTATTCTCTTCAACTCATGTTCAGTAAATTTGAATACGATCGCGCCCTCAACCCCACCTTTACTCCCGGTGCATTTTCCTTGCAAGTCAAGTCCATTGCCGTCTATGGTGGAAAAACTTCCCCCCAATTTATTTTGCTCGGTTCCGAGGGAGAGGCGATCGCTCGAGCCAGTCGTTTTCCCGTCACTTCCGTCTCTCCTAGCCAATTTGCAGCAGATGAAAAGGCGATCGCGCAACACTGTCTCGCACTCCTTAATTCTGCATCCTGAATCCTTGCTTGAGAACAAATCGCCGA
The DNA here is from genome assembly GCF_034932145.1 of Spirulina sp. 06S082. Taxonomy (NCBI): domain Bacteria; kingdom Bacillati; phylum Cyanobacteriota; class Cyanophyceae; order Spirulinales; family Spirulinaceae; genus Spirulina; species Spirulina sp. 06S082. Next base: position 4,124 of record NZ_JAYGHV010000060.1, read on the forward strand.
ATTCTGATAAAATCTTATAGAAACTTTACAAATACCTTTAAAATATTAAATGGAAGTACTGGTGGTCGGTGCCACAGGCACTCTAGGAAGACAAGTCGCACGTCGCGCTCTTGATGCAGGTCATCAGGTTCGCTGTTTGGTCAGAAAACCAAGAAAAGCAGCATTTTTAAAAGAATGGGGAGCCGACCTCATTTATGGCGATATTTGCCAGCCGGAAACATTAGCAGAAGCCCTGAATGGCATTGAAGTTGTTATTGATGCAGCAACAGCAAAAGCGACGGACTCTTTAAGTATCAAACAAGTAGACTGGGAAGGGAAAGTTGCTTTAATTCAAGCCGCAAAAAAAGCTGGAATTAAGCGTTATATCTTCTTTTCAATCTTGAACGCTGAGAAATTCCCCCACGTTCCCTTAATGAAAATTAAGCACTGCACGGAACTATTCTTAGCAGAATCAGGACTGAACTATACAATTTTAAAACCCTGTGGTTTTATGCAAGGGTTAATTGGACAATTTGCCATTCCGATTTTAGATAATCAAGTGGTTTGGGTGACGGGACAAGGAACCCCGATCGCCTATTTAGATACCCTTGATATTGCTAAATTTACGATTCGCGCCCTCGAAGTCCCAGAAACAGAGAATTGTAGCTTACCCCTCGTGGGAACTCGCCCTTGGGGAACTTACGAAATTATCGAACTGTGCGAACGTTTATCCGGAAAAACGGCAAAAACCGCTAAACTGAAATTGCCAGTTTTACGTTTTATTCGGCGAATTTTGCGTTTCTTCCAGTGGGGAGGGAATGTTGCCGATCGCCTAACCTTTGCGGAAGTGCTGGCCAGCGATAGTCCCCTTGATGCACCAATGGATGAAGTTTATGCCACTCTCGGCCTCAATCCCGAAGAAACCACCACCCTAGAAGAATATTTCCAAGAATATTTTTCACGAATTATGAAAAAATTAAAAGAAATTGGTTACGAAAAGGAAAAAGAAAAAGAACGCAAAAAAAAGAAACGTTCTCCTTTTAAAAACAAGTCTTAATGATTCTCACAATTATTCTCGCTTCCCTTTGTCCCTTTGTTAACAAACTGGATTGTTTACCGTGCCAAAAGTAGGCATTCTTTATAACGACCTCAAACCCACTGCTTGTCGCATTGCCAGTGAAATCGAAGCCAAACTGCGCGATCGCGGTTGCGAAGTCCTGCTGCGATCGAGCTATGGCGGTATCTTGGGCTTTTCTAAACCTGGCAGCCCAAGTTGTCACACCCCCATCGATAATTTAGTTCCCCCAGGATTCGATGACAGTATCGATTTTGGTATTGTTTTTGGGGGAGATGGTACCGTATTGGCAGCATTTCGGCAGGTTGCGCCTTTAGGGATTCCTTTATTAGGAGTCAATACGGGACACATGGGATTTCTCACAGAAACCTATGTTAACCAACTCTCTGAAGCCATCGAACAGGCGATCGCGGGAAACTATGAAATTGAAGAAAGAACCATGCTGGCCGTGCGAATCTTCAGAAGCGATCGCCTTTTATGGGAAGCCCTCTGCTTAAACGAAATGGTACTGCACCGGGAACCCCTAACCAGTATGTGCCATTTCGAGGTACAAATCGGTCGTCACGCCCCCATTGATATTGCTGCGGATGGAGTCATTGTTTCAACCCCCACAGGATCGACAGCTTATTCCCTCGGGGCGGGAGGTCCCGTTGTCACCCCTGGGGTTCCTGCATTACAACTGATTCCCATTTGTCCTCATTCTCTGGCTTCTCGCGCCTTGGTTTTTTCTAATCAAGAAATCGTGACAATTTTTCCCGCCAATCCTAACCCAATGGTTATGGTAGTGGATGGTAATGGCGGTTGTGCCGTCCTGCCCCAAGATCGGGTACAAATTGAAAAGGCTCAATATTCCGCCAAGTTTATGCGCCTACAGCCTCCAGAATTCTTCCGCATTCTCCGAGAAAAGCTCGGTTGGGGACTTCCTCATATTGCCAAGCCGACTTCTGTTGAACTTCCTTAATCCCTCAAGCAGGAACAGTTGCCAAATCCTACAGTCATGTTATAAGTAGAAAGACTAATGAGCATTTATACTCAGGATTTTTTTATGGCAACAGTAATTTTAGAGCGTTCTCCTTGTATTCTCGTGGTGAGACCCGAAGAAAAGTGTACGCGGCAAATCTATCGAGATTTGACGGAAGCGGGATACGAGATTGAGATTGCCTCGGATGTTGATAAAAGTCTACAACAGGCTAACGAGATCCAGCCCGCAATGGTACTGATCGATCGCACTCAAGCCGGAGAAGCAGGATTTCAATTTTGCCGCGAACTTCGCGCCATTGGCAATCGGACTCCGGTATTAATGTTGATGGCAACTGAGACGGTTAGCGATCGCATTGCCTGTTTGGAAGCTGGGGCGGATGATTATATTCTCAAGCCCTATCGCTTGGAAATCTTGTTACAGCTAGTTCATTTGTATCTACAAACCCCCAAGCAGTCCTCCGAACAATTGCGTTTTGGCAACTTGATTTTGGATTTAACCACCCGTCGCGCCATTCGTAATGGTCGAGAATTCGATCTGACCATGAAAGAATACGAACTTCTTAAATATTTAATGTCCCATCCTCGGGAGGTGGTGACGCGGGAGCAAATTCTCGAAAATGTTTGGGGTTATGATTTTCTGGGAGAATCGAATGTAATTGAGGTTTATATTCGCTATCTACGCCTTAAAATTGAGGATGAAGGCGAAAAGCGTCTCATTCAAACCGTGCGTGGCGTGGGATATGTTTTAAGAGACACTTAAGGAGAAATGTAGGAGAAATGACAGATGAAACCTTTTAAACTGGGCTGGGTTGTTATACTGGGTTTGTTTTTATGGGGATGCGTTCCTGTTGTGACTTCTGAAGGCTCTCAACCCGTTACCGCCGAAAATCAAGGTCAAATGCTGCCAATTCGCGCTACGGCTAGAATGGGGGGAGAAACGATTCAATTAGAAGTTGCCGAAACTCCCGAACAACAGGCACTTGGTTTGATGTTTCGCGATCGCTTACCGGACGATCGCGGGATGCTATTTTCTTTCGATCCGCCTCGTCCTGTTGGTTTTTGGATGAAGAACGTTAGTATTTATCTCGATATGGTATTTTTGCAGGATGGCGAGATTCGGTATATTGCCGCGAATGTCCCCCCTTGCAATAAACCTGCTTCTCAATGTCCCGCTTACGGTCCCCCCGAGGCGATCGATCGCGTGATTGAATTACGGGGAGGACGGGCAGAAGAATTAGAACTCAAAATAGGCGATCGCGTTACAATTGAATTTTTAAATTAAACAATATTTTTTTAACTCAAATTTTCTTGGTTATTTTCTGAATTTTTGTTATAATGTTTTACTCTTGTCGGCTACAATAACCCTAATTCGGTTGTCATCGAGTTCAAGATTATTTCTTTACAGGAAATTGTCAAAAATTAAATTCAGATATTAAGTTCAGATATTTTGTGTGTGAGTTTTTTGATTGATTACAATAAAGAGTTCTCTGGGCGGTTTTCTTTTTCTCAAAACAACCTATTGAAGGGGTAACAGATTCATTTCTGTCCGCCTTCAATCATTTTAATAAAAAACCTTTAATCAAACAATCTTTTTCAATCAGGAGGTGGGAAAATGCAACCCGCTACTTATACTCGCTTTATCCGTTTTCTTCACGAAGAATTGGCTTTACCTCAAGATGCGATCGCGATCGCCCAACGCTATTTTGAACGTGATTCTGGGTCTTTCCCCATGATTCTCTGGCAATATGGTTTGATCAGCCTCGAACAATTAGAACGTATTTTTGACTGGCTGGAAGAATCACCTTTGATAGTTGATAGTTGATAGTTGATAGTTGATAGTTGGGGGATGATAGTTGATAGTTGATAGTTGATAAGTTTATTCCTCATCATTGATCATTTCCTCTATCGGGGGAGAATCTAAAACTTCTTCCTCCGTCGTCAATTCTAAAAATACATCTTCGAGAGTGGCTTGAGTGCGACGCATTTCGTATAATCCCAAATCATTTGTAACGATCGCCCTGGCTAAATCGCGTCCAAGTTCGTTGTTACTATCCATCGTAATCTGTAGAAGAGAACGATTGGGGCGTTCGGGAAAAGGCTTAATTTCTACCGATCGCACCCCAGAGATGGCTTTAAGAATCGGTTTTACCCGCAATACATTGCCTTCAACTTCCATTTCATAGCCTGATTCTCCTGTTAATTCTCCCATCAAATTATCGGGGGTATTCGTGACAACCACTCGACCGCGATTAATAATCGTAACGCGATCGCAGGTCATGCTGGCTTCGGGTAAAATGTGAGTTGAGAGAATAATCGTATGTTCTCCCGCCAAACTTTTAATCAGATTGCGAACTTCGATAATTTGGCGCGGGTCCAACCCCACCGTAGGTTCATCGAGAATAATCACGGGAGGATTATGCACGATCGCCTGGGCAATTCCCACCCGTTGGCGAAATCCCTTAGAGAGTTTGCGGATTAAAATCTTGCGCTTTTCCTCAATATTGCAGCGTTGAATAGCCAGATTGACGCGATCGACGCGATCGCCCGCAGAAATGCCTTTAATTCGCGCCACAAAATGCAAAAACCCCTCCACCGTCATTTCCAAATATAACGGTGGCGTTTCCGGTAAATAGCCAATGCGTTTGCGAACTTCCATTGACTGTTCGTGAACATCATATCCCGCCACTCTTGCCGTCCCTGACGTTGCAGGTAAATATCCCGACAATATCCGCATGGTGGTCGTTTTCCCCGCCCCATTCGGTCCGAGAAACCCGAGAATTTCCCCATCTTCAACGGAAAAATCTACATCTTGAATGGCTGGGGTCGCACTATAGATTTTACTGAGATGCTCAACTTCTATCATTCAGTAATTAGATTATGAATTACGAATTCACTCTAGATTAATTCCGCTCTAAAAAGCAACCTACTTGTTTATGAATAGAACATCTGCTTTCTCCGAGTATACGCTTACCCAGGGCGAAACGATAGAAGCGATCGCAACTTAAACTGTAGCTGCTAGGATATTAAATCAATTAGCCTTTTGCGATCGCCAGATGCACATCCTCGGAATCTCCGCCTATTACCACGATAGCGCCGCCGCCCTCATCCGCGAAGGGCAAATCCTCGCCGCAGCGCAAGAAGAGAGATTTTCGCGCCAAAAACATGATGCCAGATTTCCGGGTAAGGCGATCGCCTACTGTTTGCAAACCGCCGCTATTCCCCTCAGAAAACTCGATTATATTGTCTTCTACGAAAAACCCTTCATTACCTTTGAACGCCTTCTCGAAACCTATATCTCCTATGCCCCCAAGGGGTTTCGGTCTTTTCTCACGGCCATGTCTGCATGGTTGCAAGAAAAATTATACTTAAAAACCGTTCTCAAAAAAGAACTGGCTCGCCTCGGGGACTGTAAAGTAAAAGAACTTCCTCCTCTTCTCTTCAGCGAACACCACCAATCCCACGCTGCTTCAGCCTTTTTCCCCAGTCCTTTCCCCACAGCCGCCGTTCTTTGTCTCGATGCTGTGGGAGAATGGGCGACAACTTCCCTTTGGTTGGGAGAAAATAATCAACTCGTTCCCCAATGGGAGATAGATTTTCCTCACTCCCTAGGAATGCTCTACTCGGCTTTCACTTATTACACCGGATTTAAAGTTAATTCCGGAGAATATAAACTCATGGGACTCGCCCCCTACGGCGACCCTAAATATACGAATCTTATCCTCGACTATCTCATCGATCTCAAGGATGACGGGACATTCCGGCTCAATATGGATTACTTTAATTATGCCACCGGATTGACCATGACCAACCGGAAATTCCATCGCCTCTTTGGTGCGCCTCCTCGCAAAAAGGAAAGCCAGATCGAGCAAAAGGAGATGGATATTGCCGCATCAGTACAAAAAGTGACAGAAGAAATCGTACT
>NZ_JAYGHV010000061.1:0-9716 GCF_034932145.1 Spirulina sp. 06S082
GGAACTAGCTTCGCATTCCAAGGTGTCGTGACCCAAATAACGTAGTACGCGAGGTACTTAGTCTGGTCAGAATGGCTTGTCAGATTTCTCTTTCAAGCCTCACGCCTTTAGGCTGAGGTTCCTGACTGAGAATCCCAGAATTTCGATTCGTCCAGCCAAGGACTCGTAATGATTCGTAACAATTAAATTCTACCACACAAAGTAAGGCATTAGTAAATCAACAGAAACGGATTTCTCAAGAAACTAAAGATTTGATGGAAGTAACAAATAATATAACTGTCCATAACTGCGCGTCAAACCAGCAATTTCTCCTGCTTTCTCGCCACTCCCGACGAAATAATCCACGCGTCCCGCCCCTTTAATTGCACCTCCTGTATCTTGATCTAAAACATAACGGCTGAAATGATTTTCCCTTAATTCTCCTTGAGCATTAAACTCTGGGATAGAAGTATGAATAAGGGCTAAAGCACCGGGAGGCATTAAACTTTTATCTGTAGCAATAGAACGTTTTTCACTCAAAGAAACACCGATACTTCCCGTTGCGGGTATGCCGTGTTTCTCGGTAAAGAAAACAAAACTTTCATCGCGAGTGAGATAATTATTTAATTCTTGGGGATGTTCCTCAAAATATTTAAAAATGCGCGGTAAACTTAATTCTTCGAGGGGAATTTTGCCGTCTTTAGATAATTCTCCCCCGATACTCGTATAATTTTTGCGGGTATTTCCAGCATAGCCTACCGTTGTTTGGGTGCCATCGGTTAGGTTTAATTTTGCCGATCCTTGAATATGAATCAGATATGCTTCCCAACGCGATCGCAGCCAAAATAATTCTAATCCTTTTAATTTTCCCTTGGATCCTTGCAGTCCATCTTCTCCTTCTAATTCCTTGCGGGAAGGGTGAGGAAGCGGCCAAGAAGCTAAGTTGGGGGGACTTTTATAGATGGGGTAGGGATATTCTGGAGTGGGGACGGGACTCGCTTCATAAATGGGTTCAAAATAAGCACTAAATAAAACCGTCCCGAGGCGATCGCCTCCGATGGACTGATAGAAAACAAATTCTTGTTTGACTTTGTTTTGCAGGTCTTCTGGGGAGGTAGATGCAAGGAGAAGGGTGCGAAAGCGTTGCAAGCTGCGAAGGACGCGATCGCGACTAATTTCTTTAATGGGATAAGTGCGATAAGCGCGAATCGCTGAGGGAGAATTGAGATATTGCAAACTGCGATCGATCGCTACTAGGAGAGTTTCGCGATCGGATGATTTTCCCCACAATCTTTCATCGCGTCCCAGAGCCTCTTTTAACCAACCACAACCCTTAAGATGAGTAGCAGGGGTGTTTTGTAAGGGTAATTGCGAATCTGCGGACCAGTGGGGCATGAGACACTCTAAAACAGTGCCGATCTCTCCTTTAATTTCTCCTTTAACTTCTCCCTGCCATTGCTGTCGAGGTTGACATCCTACCAGCAGTAGAATGCCAGCGATGCCAATTAACCTAAAACGAGAAAATTGCAAACCGACCATCAGCAAATTCAAAAATAATTGTGCCAAGATAGGACAAACGGATGGAAACCTCATCCTACATCATCTCCTTTACACCATAGTGCCAATGATAGACACGCTACTAGACAAAGTGGGGAATTGGAATCCCCAACTCTTGCGCGAATTAAAAGGCCGATTGACCTCAAAAAACATGGTGATTTCTGCGGGAATTGCTGCCTTGGGTCAAATTTTACTTTATCTCTACTTTAAAAGTCGTTTCGTGGAGATAGGACACAGATTGGGTAGACGCGATCGCTATTGTACCGGACCAGGTAATTATTACGACCGACTCCCCCTCTGTATTAAAAATACCAAAGGAATCGCCGAGTTTAATCATTCCTTGTGGTCTTTAGACTTTTTTATTACCTTAAGCATTATCGGCATAATTGGCTTATTGGTAATCGGAGTATATTTGCTTATTGATGACCTAGCACGAGAAGAAAAGCAGGGGACGCTCAGTTTTATTCGTTTGAGTCCTCAGAATAGCAAGAATATTTTACTGGGTAAACTTCTGGGTGTTCCTGTATTAGTTTATTTAGCTCTTCTCGTCATACTTCCCTTGCATTTTGGCTTAGGACTTGCCGCGCACATTCCCGCACATCTTATCCTTGCTTTTTATGCAGTTGTTGCGGTTAGTTGTTTTTTGTTTTACAGTGCAGCCTTGTTATTTGCTTTAACGGGGACTGGATTAGGAGGATTACAAGCATGGTTGGGAAGTGGTCTTACACTTGGTTTTTTGTTGATTATGGCGATCGCCTGTTTAAAAAACCAGATTCCTTTTGGTAAAAGTCCTCTCAATTGGCTGGTGGTCTTTTATCCTGGTTATATTCTGCCTTATTTGGTCAGTAAAACGCCGCATTCTCTTGGTCTCATTGATTACTTAAATATCAATGATTTCGCAAGGTTAACTTGGTTTAGCCGTTCTCTTTGGAGTAACCCAAGTACAGCTTTTACCTTTACTTTTGTTAACTACGGTTTGGGGATTTATTGGTTATGGTACGGTCTCGATCGCCGCTTCCAAAATCGCAGTATTTCTCCCCTCAGTAAAGGACAAAGTTATTGGCTCAGTAGTAGCACTATGTTTGTGCTGATTGGCTTTGCCGTCCAGCATTGGGGATATGGCAATTACGAACAGAATTTGTTTGATAACTTTTCAGTCGTTTTAGTTCTTCAGTTGATCTTATGTGGAGGATTAATGGCCGCTTTGAGTCCCCATCGCAAAACCTTACAAACTTGGTCCCGCTATCGCCATCAAAAAAGCAAAAAGAACTTGCTTTGGGATTTAATGTGGGGAGAAAAAAGTCCGGCAACTTTGGCGATCGCCTTGAATTTGTTTTCCACTTCTACAATTTTATTAGCGGCAATTTTCCTCACACCTTTGGCTCAGTATCGCCTTCCCCTTATTATGGCTTTATTGGTCAGTAATGGTGTTATTCTACTCTATGCAAGTCTCGCTCAATGGCTGCTACTTCAGAAAAACAAACAACGAGTTATTTTCGCGATTGTAGCAGTGGTTGCTTTGTTATTTATACCTTCTCTAGCTACAAGTGTTTTGAGAGTTACCTTATCTGACTTGGGCATCTTGTCGATTTTCTCTATTGTCCCCGTGTTATTTGTTCGGGATTCTGCAACCTTTATGCCTCTCTTTTCTCTCGTGAGTCAAGGTCTTGCGATCGCGCTCATTAACTTCCAAATGACACGACAATTACGCCAGTTGGGAGAGTCCGATATGAAGGCATTACTCGCAGATAATTATCGTTCTCAAGAGCAATTATCGGGAGTTTCTTAGTTTGTAAAAAAGAGCGATCGCATTGCCAGATCGCTCTTTTACAATTCTCTATTCTTACCGATTACAAAAGGATCGAATAAGATAGAAGATAAACCCATATTAATAAATAATTTCCTTACCAAAACAGTACAATGATGGATACACTACTTGACAAAATTGGGGATTGGAATCCGCAACTCTTACGAGAATTAAAAGGCCGATTGACACCGAAAAATATTATCATTTCTATAGGGATTTCTGCCATCGCTCAAATTTTATTATTCTATCTACATCTTGAAAGTAATTCTGATTCTCATGTCGGGGTTTTGTACCTGTTTATTACCTTAAGTATTGTTGGTATTATTAGCTTATTGGTTGTGGGAATCTATTTTCTCATTGAGGACTTATATCGAGAAGAAAAACAAGGAACTCTTAACTTTGTCCGCTTAAGTCCTCAAACTAGCAAAAGTATTTTACTGGGTAAAATTCTTGGTGTTCCTATACTGGTTTATTTAGCGATACTTTCCGTCCTCCCCTTGCATTTTGGCTTAGGAATTTATACAGGGATACCTGTATATCTTATCGTCGCTTTTTATAGTATTGTTGCGGTTAATTGTTTCTTGTTTTATAGCGCCGCTTTACTACTTGCTTTGGTTCAAGGTGGAATAAAATACTCCCCCGCATCTTTGGGAAGTGTTTTAATGTTTGGCTTTTCATTCCTCTTTGCTCTAAAATTCTTGCATGATCCCAGTCTTTTCCCCATTGGTGCTTTCAATTGGTTTGCTTTATTTTATCCAGGCTATATCCTGCCTTATTTAGTCAATCAAACACCCTATTCCTTCAGTCTTTTTGATAGTTTAAGTAGCAACTATTTCTCAAACTTAACTTGGTTTGATGGGTCTTTCTGGAGTAATCCAATAACGGCTTGTCTGTTTACCTTGATTAGCTACAGTTTGGTGATATCTTGGTTATGGAATGGACTCGATCGCCGCTTCCACAATCGCAGTATTTCTCCTTTAAGTAAAACACAGAGTTACTGGTTGAGTGGTAGCATTATGGTCATTTTGATTGGATTTTCTATCCCAAACCCTATATATAGGGGGAATTGGTTGGAGTATTTATTTGAAAATTTTTCAGCTATTTTAATTCTCCAATTCTGTCTATTCTGTGGATTAATGGGTGCTTTGAGTCCTCATCGTAAAACGCTACAAAATTGGTCGCGTTATCGTCATCAAAAAACCAAGAAAAATTTACTTTGGGATTTAATTTGGGGAGAAGAAAGCCCCGCAACTCTGGCGATCGCATTGAATTTACTTTTGACTTCTACGATTTTACTCATTACAATCTTGCTTTTACCTTTGGGTGAATATCGTCTACAGCTTATAATTTCCCTGTTGGTCAGCAATGGCGTTATTTTACTCTATGCAAGTCTTGTTCAATGGATACTACTGCAAAAATTCAAGCAACGGGTCATTGTGGCGATCGCTGCGATAGCAATTTTATCATTAGTTCCTGCATTATCAATAACTTCCATTTTACCTGAACAAATTGTTCTAGAATGGGTTGGGATTTTATTATCTGTTGTTGGTCAAAGTATCGCGATCGCGCTAATTAATCTACAAATGGCAAGACAATTGCGCCATTTAGGAAAATCTGAGATGCAAGAACTACTATCAGAAAATTCTCGATCGAAGCAGCATTTATCTGGTATGGGTTAGAAAGACTAGAAAGAAAGGCGAATTTTACTTTCGCTTTGACTTAAATGGGAAGTATCTCCTTCTAACTCCACAATCCATTTTTCAGAATCTTTAACAACCTTAAATAAACAACACAAAGGAACTCTACAATCAGGATATTCTGGGACTAATCCTCGGGTTGCTCCTAATACTGACATACCATGACCAATTAAGAGAATATCCTCGGAAAATTCTGAGATCAATTTTCGCACAGTGCGAGCAGTTCTGTCCATAACCTCTGCTTCATTTTCGGGAAATTCTGGAACAATGCGGGATTCATAGCGTAGATCGATTCTAGGATATTGTTGTGCCAATTCTTCTCGAGATAAGCGATCGGGCATTTTTGGCATCCAATCAGCATTTAACCACTCACCCAATCCCGCTTCTAATTTAATCGGTAAATCGAGAAAATAGGCAATTTCATTGGCTGTTTGTACTGTGCGAAGAAAAGGAGAAGCAAAAATATGCACAATTTTTTCTAATTGTAAGCGTTTCCCTAACTCTTTTGCTTGTATGAATCCATCCTCTGATAAAGGCGGATCGTAGCGACGTTCTGCTGTTTCAAACCATTCAGGGTTAACAAAATCAAAACGATTTGCGTGTCTTGCTATCCAAATAGTTTGTGTCATTTTTTCTCTTTTACCAAGTCTTGACGATTTGTTGCAATTCTACTATATCTAAATAATCCCAAGCAAAGGCTTGTCGTAAAAGATTATCAGGAATAAATTTATCATATTTTTGTCGCTGAGGGGAATCGATAAATGCAGTAACATCTTCTGAGGTCAAGTTTTGTTGACATAAATTTACAATTGTTTCCTGAATCGCGATCGCCTCAGTTTTCTCTCCTGATGTCAATAGTAAATAATAAGGAGATAAAGATTTCCTAATTTTTAGGTTCATAAAGTCCCCCATCACAAAGTATATCCATTTTTCTAAAGTATTAAAAGTTTTTGTTCCCATCCAAGGAAAAATGCAATAAAGATTGCGATCGAGAGGATGAATAATTTCGCGATCGAGATCGTAGCGTCGCGCTAAATTTCGCGCTTCAGTCAATCTTGTTTTTGCACCTGGTAATAAATAAGGATAATCATGTTCTGCAAATAAAATTGTTCTCATTTTCTGCAATATTTTCGTGTGAATTTTTCCCATACCACGACCGCGCCAAGCAATATTAGCAATACCAGAAACAGGTTTAACCCAAATATTTCTTTTGCCATAATCGACATCAATAACTTGCCATGTTCTCCCGGCCAGAGAAAATTGTTTCCCAAGAGGAGGAGGTGTAAAAATACTGCCAATTTCTCCTGCTTCTCCTCGGACAATGTACTCCATCGGTGCATCAAAAACAGCATAAAATTGAAAGTTACGCACGATTTTTTCTCCGATTAATCCTAAAATTAAAGTATTATTTTCTGTGACTTCAAGATGTTCTAAATTTTCCCAGTAATTTAAAAGTTGTTGAAAATCTCTCGGGGAGACATCCTGAAAAGCGGGTAAACTTAGCACTTTATTAGCAAGTTCTTGATGCGATCGCTCTCCACGAGAAGCTAAAATACTCAGAGTTTGATGATATAATAAACTATAAGAGTATTTTGGCAATTGAATGGGTTCGAGCCAGCGATCCTCGAGATAAAGTTGAATAATTGCGATAGTTTGTAACAGTTGCCAAGGAATTAAATCTGGCAAAAATTCATCCCCCAACTGTTCTTTTTCCGAACAAATAAAGCGCATATCTGCGGGCATTTCTCGCCGTCCCGTGCGTCCCAATCTTTGTAAGAAACTGGAAACAGATAGAGGCGAATTTAATTGGATAACTCGTTCCAGTTGACCGAGATCGATGCCTAATTCTAACGTTAAAGTTGCCGCAGTTACTGCATAAGTATCCGATCGCATCGCCGTTTCTGCATCCTCTCGCAGGGAAGCGGAAATACTGCCATGATGAACGTGGTAAATATCCGGTGCATTCTGCGATCGCGCTAAAGATCGCAAGTTAGCAATAACGGATTCAGTATCGGTACGACTATTGGCAAAAATCAAGGATTTGCTGTTTTTTGTAATCTCAAATAGATAGCGATAATAGGCATCTGTGGGTTCAATTTCAGAAGCGAGAGGAAAGTGTTCTACCGCTAAACGAACCTTGCGAGAATCATCTGCAATTTCAGGGGCGATCGCGGCTAAATTGGTTCCCATTTGCAACCATTTTTTAGCAGTTTCAGAATCTCCCAAGGTAGCAGATAAGCCAACACGACGAGGAACTTTATTAATAATGCGAGAAAGGCGAACAAGTTGGCATAAAATTTGATAGCCTCTTTCTGAATCCATAAAAGAATGAATTTCATCAATAACGACGAAACGCAAATCGCCAAAGAGTCGAGGAATTGTAGAATAATGATTGATTAATAAACTTTCCAGAGACTCCGATGTAATTTGCAGAATGCCAGAAGGAGATGCAAGGAGTTTTCGCTTGCGACTTGATGGGATATCCCCATGCCAAGCAAAAACGCGGGTATGACTTTGCACTAGAAGATCGTTCAGACGTTCAAATTGATCGTTAATGAGGGCTTTAATGGGACTAATGTAAAGAACTCCAATTGTTTTTGGAGGCTCTTCGTCAAGAAGCGTTAAAATTGGTAAAAATGCGGCTTCGGTTTTACCCGATGCTGTGCCAGTAGCAAGCAAGAGATGAGCATTCGTTTCAAAAATAATCTGACAGGCAGCAATTTGTACATCCCGCAATTGTTGCCAACCCTGATTGTAAATATATTCTTGAATAAAAGGGGACAGGCGATCGAAAGTTTTTTGCGGTATCGTTTTTTGAGACATAATCAACTTCAAAATTTAAACTTATCAGATTTTCTACAGCTAAAGCTAGACTATATGAATAGAATACAGATGTCTCGAAGTATAAAATTATTGGTTGCGCGATCGCAGGTCTTCAGCATTTTAATTCATCTTTACCAAGTTCTCATAACTTTATGATTTCCTTAATACTCGTTGTTATTATTGTCCTGATTGGTTCAGCCTTTTGCTCTTTGACAGAAACTGTAATTTTATCTGTTTCTCCGATTAAAGTTCGACAACTCGGACAGTCCAAAAAGCGATCGGAATTGGCACTTTTTGCTATTCGCACTCGCGTGCATCGTTCAATTGCGACTATTGTTATTCTCAACAATATTTTTAATATTGTCGGAAGTATTTTGATTGGTAGTATTGCTACAACGGTTTTTGGTGACGCTTGGCTGGGAATATTTTCTGCTTTTTTAACCTTACTTATTATCATGTTTGGGGAAATTATTCCTAAAACTGTAGGAGAACGTAATGCTTTCCCGATCGCGCTATGGATTGCTATTCCAGTAACAGGATTAGTTTTTCTTTTAGCACCTTTAGTTTGGTTTATTGAACGGGCAACTTCACCTTTTTTACAGGGGAAAAAGAAACCAACAACTAATGAGGCAGAAATTAAGTTTTTAGCGAGAATTGGACATCAAGAAGGCATTATTGAGGACGACGAAGCAGACATGATCCAGCGCGTTTTTAGCTTAAACGATCTTTTGGCTCACGAGATTATGACCCCGCGCACCGTGATGACTTATTTACGAGGAAGTTCAACTTTAGAAGAAGCCAAATATGATATTATTCTATCACAGCATAGCCGTATTGTCGTGATTAATGAAACAATTGATGAAATAGTTGGTTTGGCTTTAAAAAATGAATTATTAGTGGCTCTTTTAGAAGAAAAAAAAGAGCGAACAATTGCGAGTTTGACCCGCAAGGCTTTCTTTGTTGCTGAAACAATGAAATCTGATAAATTATTACAAGAATTTCAGAAAAAACACGAGCATTTATTTATCGTTGCCGATGAATATGGCGGTGTTTCTGGGGTTGTTACCCTCGAAGATGTCCTCGAAGTTTTAACCGGAGAAATTGTTGATGAAACCGATCGCACTACAGACCTGCAAGAAATTGCCCGCAAGCGTCGCAAGCGTATTTTAGGGGAAAGTTGAGTATTTGTTATGAGCCGATCGCGCTGAAGCTATTTTAGCAGCAGACCGCCAACAATTAGGAATAGATGCCGACTCTTTTTCCTAAAACTCAGACAAACAAATTCACCAAACCTTCTACAAAGCGATCGCGTTCCATAGGTAAGATAGTTTTCCCTCCTAAAACTTCTTGTAGCAGAACAAAATAAATAATTGCCCCGATAAAAGATCGCGCTAACACTTCTGCATCTTTCCCCGCAAATTCAGCATGAGAAGCAAAATATTGACTCAAAGTTTCTAAGATAGGTTTAGCTAAATTTTCGATATAAGGATGGGACAATTCTGGAAATCTCCCCGACTCGGCAATAATCGTTCGCAAAAAGGCTTGCATTTGCCGATCTTGCCCGGCGTTTTCTAATACTTTAGTAGCGAGGAGATGCAAAAATACTTTGGGTTCGGCTTGTAAGATTTTATCATTGAAGGGATTAAAAACAGTACGATATTTTTCTTCTGCCAATCGCTTCACTAAGGCAACAAATAAGCTCTCTTTATCCTGAAAATAGCGATAAACTGTTGCTTTGGAAACTCCCGCCGTCGCCGCTACACCGTCCATATTCGTCGCGGCATAGCCGTGGGTCAAAAACTCTGTCATTGCGCCTTCTAGGATGGCTGTGGCTTTCTCTGTGGACTTTTGGC
>NZ_JAYGHV010000062.1:0-9341 GCF_034932145.1 Spirulina sp. 06S082
GTTGGGGGGTTGGGGATTTGGAGGATGTGGTGACTGATAATTGATTAAGTCGTGTTACATTTTTTAAAGGGGAGTTTAAGGATTCTTCCTCCTCTGCGATCGGGGTTTCACTCCCCTGTCATTTATCCTTCTTTCATTTTTTTCAACCTGCCCAGGGTGGTAAGCGTTGGACTAAACAACATTTTTCCTTAAGGAATTCGGACTTCATGTTTATTAAGCAAGCAAGAGAATCAAAAACCTATCAGTGGTTTCAAGAACGCTTGGACATTCAGGCACTCGAAGATGATATTGCCAGTAAATACGTTCCCCCTCACGTCAATATTTTTTACTGTTTGGGTGGTGTAACGTTGGTTTGCTTCGTCATCCAGTTTGCCACGGGTTTCGCCATGACCTTCTACTACAAACCCACGGTGACGGAAGCCTTTAACTCCATTCAGTATCTTATGACTGAAGTTAACTTTGGCTGGCTGATTCGTTCCGTTCATCGTTGGTCTGCAAGCATGATGGTGCTGATGATGATTCTTCACGTTTTCCGAGTTTATCTTACCGGCGGTTTCAAAAAGCCTCGGGAATTAACTTGGGTCACTGGAGTTGTTCTCGCAGTGATTACCGTTAGTTTTGGCGTAACTGGATACTCTCTCCCTTGGGATCAAATGGGTTTCTGGGCGGTTAATATTGTCTCTGGGGTTCCTGCTGCGATTCCTGTTGTTGGACCGCAATTAGTTGAACTCATGCGCGGGGGCGTATCCGTCGGACAAGCAACTTTAACTCGCTTCTACAGCTTGCATACTTTCGTTTTACCTTGGTCGATCGCGGTCTTCATGTTGGCTCACTTCTTGATGATTCGCAAGCAAGGTATTTCAGGTCCCCTCTAAACTCGGGACGAAAGCGCGATCGGGTAAGAAATTTAAAGTATTGCATCTTGCCCGTACCTTTTTTTATGATTGAATGCGAACTCGCGATCGCAATTAAAATATTTCGTGAATTCAGGAGACTGTTTTTATCATGTCAACTCTCAAAAAGCCAGATCTAAGCGATCCCAAACTGCGTGCTAAACTTGCTCAAGGCATGGGTCATAACTATTATGGCGAACCCGCATGGCCGAATGATTTGCTTTATGTATTCCCCATCGTGATCATGGGAACGATCGCTTTATGTATTGGTTTAGCCGTTCTCGACCCCGCAACCGTTGGCGAACCTGCTAATCCTTTCGCAACACCGTTGGAAATTTTACCCGAATGGTATCTCTATCCTACCTTCCAGATTTTGCGGATTTTACCGAATAAACTGTTAGGAATTGCGGGAATGGCTGCTGTTCCCCTGGGTTTAATCTTGATTCCTTTTATCGAAAACGTTAACAAGTTTCAAAACCCTTTCCGTCGTCCTTTAGCGACGGCTGTTTTCTTATTTGGAACGGCTGTAACTCTCTGGTTGGGTGCCGGGGCGATTTTCCCCTTAGATAAGTCTTTAACTTTGGGCTTATTCTAGATTAAGATCATTTAAACAAATAGTAGGGGTTTGGTGACCAAACCCCTACTACTCTGTATTAGTTTTTCACCACTTACATATCTTAGATATCAAGTTCTATTTCAAAAATTTCTCGTATTCGTTTTTGTGAACCTTGAAGATATGTTTTACTAAGTTGCATTCTGTTAATAGTGTTTTACAACAAAAGCACGAAACTCTCTTTCGAGATTGTGGATTAAAACTCATTTGTAACAAATCAAATTTAATTTTTTCTTTTTGCTTTTTGATTTCTGCTCTTTCTTTTTCTTTTTGCTTTTCGATTTCTGCTCTTTCTTTTTCTTTTTGCTTTTCGATTTCTATTCGACGATTCTCACGTTCTGCATATATTGCTTTGATTTTGTTTTCTAAGCTCACCATACTATTCTCATTAAATTCTAAGATTAACAATGTTTTTTTATCTTTTTTGTATGAATTAAGATATTTTCTCAATAACAAAATAAAGTTTTTCTTGTAAAAAGAGAATATACTATCTGATATTTTTTTTGTTATTTTGTCCATAAATATTTGATCGATTACGAAATTTATATTTATCGTTACTCTCTTCCGTCCATTTTCATGTATCTTGCTTTTAATTTCAGAGATTTTCGCAATTTTAGTGATTGGATAAATCCCCAAAACATCCTTAAGTAACAAAATATCAAGTTTTTGAATGCGTAGTTTTACCCTTTCGGCGAAAGGTGCAAGTATAAAACTATCTGAAAAATGCTTATTTTCTGGAAAGAAATACTTTTTTAATTGCCAATATATTTGTTCTTCATTAATATTATCTATTCCTTTTGAAGGTACAAAAATTTGATGATTATTAGAACGGTGTTTGTAAGCTCTCTTCCAAACTAAGTTTGGAATTGCTGATTCCCAATGAGTTTCTAATATTATTTCTTTGATTTTTTGGGTAATTGGAATAAGTTGTACTGTCCTAAAAAAATTACGCCAATTGCCTGGTTCAGGATTACAGCAAAAAAGGCTATAATAAATGAGTTGTTCGAGGAGATGTATGCTAGACGATACACATAAATACTTAATGGCTTCAGCCGCAATTAATGAACGAAGAAGTAATTCATTCTGTTTTCCAGCAACTTCTCTACATTCTGTAATTAATCTCGATCTATTTTCGCAAAAAAATTCGGAACATTGAATGATCAAATCTACTGCATTAGAATCAAATATTTTGCTCTTAACAAAATTAATTTTCTCTTCAAATTTTATTTGTTCACTACCAATTATCTTTAGAAAATATTGTTCAAATATTTTTCTTTTTTGTCCTTTATCTTCTGGTGAAAAGAAACTCGACCAGCCTGAATAACCGTAGCTATTTGCTACTCTCAATTCACACCTAGAACTTAAGTTGGTAGCTTTAAAATGAGCAAAATGAGGTCGATTCCATTCACCGCATCTGAGTAAAATCTCCTGATTGCAATGAGGGCAGACTAAACCAAGCTCCTTATATGATTGGTAATTAAGACGTTCATCGCGTGCATGGACTATATCCCCACCCAGATACATCGCCTTAGCGAAATCCATAGTTTTTATCCTGATTTGTAACTTCAGTAAATTTTACAATCTTGCCTCTGTCTTTGATAAGATAACAGAACTGCAAGACTGAAAGAGAGCGATCGATCTCAAAACTAATCAACTCGCTGCATATTCCGTAAACTTACGCTTAAAAGGAGATTGAAATCCTAAAACAATGTCTGTTTTGGGAACACCCAATTTAACCAAATCGTTAGCAATAGAAATCTCTGTATTGTTTTGTTGAATGTAAACTTTACCACCGATAATATCCAGATGAAATAAACAACCATAAACCCAATGGTTGTTAACCCAACCCACTTGCACTAAAAGATAATGATTTTTCTCGCGATCGCAAATCGTTTCAATCGGAACAGAATCATATAATTTAGCTTTTTCTTGTATAGTTTTTTCGATTAATTCACCATAATCTATAGCCATTGAACGACCTCCTCCGTGTCAGGATTGAATACAATTAGTTTAATTTGATGGTGTTTTATCGCTCTTTTAACAAACTGCTTGCTAAAGAAACTTTCATAAACATCATTCGGAATTGCCAAATATAACACTCGCTCTGGTTCTACTTTCGATAATGCTAAATGGTAATTCAGAACTTGGCCGATCGCAGTATGAAAATCAGGCATCATTGAATCTCTTAAAAAACTCTTGATTTCTACCGCAATCTTTTTTGAGTCTCTTTCAGCCGTAATCAAACATTCTCCTCCTAGATCGACAAAAAATGTTATATCCTCAGAAGTAATTGTTAGGGGATCGTGGCTAATTTTCCACCCTTCCTTAACGAGAGCCGAACGAACGGCATGATGAAAAATATCTTTGGCTGACATTTTTATATTATAGTATTATTTTTCGAGAAACTCCAAATAGCGATCGCTTAATTCTTTCACGGCTAACTCATAAAATTGCTGCCCATGTTCTGGGGTCGCTAAATCGGGATTTGACCCCATACGTCCATCGGGATAGGAACGACGAAAATCTTCTGCACCATAGATTCCATGACCCGAGGCAACTTCTGGAGACAACGGAGCCGTTTTAATTGCTTCGGGGTAAATATATTGAGTGAGGGCAACTTCGCTAGGTGTAGCATGAGAACCTTCTTCACTTCCGTAAAGTTCTTTTGCTAATCGATACACAGAACCACACATAAACCAATTACCAACCCGACAGCGAAGGCGATCGCTATGGGGAATCTGCAAATTAGCCAAATGATAATAAGTTTCCGAAAAAGCAGCCTTTAGAGTGGCAATATTCCCCCCGTGACCATTAATAAAAAAGAAGTGTGTAAACCCGTGTCGCGCCAGAGAAGTCACATAATCATTAATCACTTGAATTAGAATACTCGGACGCAAACTAATCGATCCTGGAAAAGCTGTGTGGTGCAGTGCCATACCTACATTAATCGTTGGACCCACCAGCGATCGCGTTGCTTCCCCAACTCCCTTGGCGATCGCCTCAGCACAAATGGCATCAGTACCGATCAACCCCGTCGGTCCGTGTTGTTCCGTCGAACCAATGGGAAAAATAATCCCTTGCGATCGCCCTAAATAACTTTCGACTTCCGGCCAGGTACTTAAATGTAGGAGCATAATAATTGATTTTTGGCTAAAGAAAAACTAACAATACGGGCAAAAGGAAAAAATAAAATTTTCCCAATCGAAAAACAAACCGTTCCAGATATAGTGTATTGTAAAGTTTAACTAAAAATATAGTCAAACAGAGTGATTTATGGTAGATTATTGTCATCCTTATGTCTATCCAACTCAGCCAAAAAAGCAGGAGTTGGTAAATTAGATAGGATTGATTGAGATATAGATGTTTTCAAGGCTGTAACTTTTAATCAACCGGGCTTTGTCCTTTTGTTGAGCATGGCAGACTCGAAGAAAACCCTCATCAATTGAACAAAAGCATTCCCAAATGCCTTTAGGGGCTATGGGATAGAGAGGTGCGTAGTTCACCCAAGGAGAATTAATCTCTCAAAGCCAAAATGAAGGGGATTTCTGAAATGGAATCCATGTCTTGTTTATATCTGACTATATTTTGGTTAACTATTATTTACCTTAAATAACAATAAACTAACAATAAATAAAAAGTAACCCGCCGATTTGAGCTTGCAGGCAGAGGCTTGGTGGGTTTTATTGCCCACAATCGTAAACCACAATAAATTAATAGTCAATCAGTAAATATACTGAATCGCATCGAATCGGAACAATATGTGATGAGGATATATTTTTTCATCTTATCGCTGAATTCAGAAAGGCGATCGCCAAAAACTCGACTTTCGTAGAATTGTCATCTCCTGTCAACCTTCGCTACAGTGACAGCAAAACTCAGATGTTCTTGGCACAATGGCAGAAGTAGAGCAAGGCAAAAATAAAGACTTTCTGGGAACGAGTCTCTCTTTCCCCTTACGGCGTAACGTACAAGGAAGTTTACAACTCAGTTCTAGCGAACGGAATATTGAAGAATCCATTCGCATTATCCTCGCTACCCGACATGGCGAACGGGTTTATCGTCCTAAATTCGGCTGTCGGCTTTCTGAATTGGTCTTTGCGCCGATGAATACCAAAACCTTACTCATGACCCGTCTCTACGTCGAAGAAGCCCTCACCCTCTGGGAACCTCGCATCGATATCAACGAAATTTATACCGAACCCGACCCCGTTCGCGGTTGCATTAATATTATTATTCGTTATAGCACTAAAGAAACTCACAGTTCCGGCAGTCTCGTTTATCCCTTTTATCTTCTTCCAGGGGGACAATGAATAAGAGGCAAGAGGCAACAGGCAAGGGATAATGAAAATCATTAATAAACAAATACTCAATAACCAATAAAAACAATGGATTTAAACTTTTTACCGAAACTCCCCAAAGCCAATCTCGACGATCGCGCCTACGAAGACCTGATCCAAGAATGCTTGCTACGAATTCCCCGCTACTGTCCCGAATGGACAAACTATAACGCCAGCGATCCTGGTATTACCCTGGTCGAACTTTTTGCCTGGCTAACCGATCAAATGCTTTATCGGTTCAACCAAGTACCGAGACGCAACTATATTACTTTCTTAGAAATGATGGGGATTCGCTTGAATCCTCCCAAACCCGCCCAAACTAATATTACCCTTTATTTAAGTGCTTCCTTACCGGAAACCTATACGATCGCGGCGGGAGTAGAAGTGGCCACCGAACGCACCGACACAGAAGAAGCAGTGGTTTTTAGTACCGATCGCCCCCTCGCCATTGGCATTCCCAGCATCCGCCACTTTCTCAGCGCCCAAACCGTAGAAGAACGCCCTCGCATTCTACGCGATCGCTTTAGCGGCACTTGGTCTTTACGCCCCGATGGAGAATGGGAAGGGGTCGAACTTTCCTTCTTTGACGAACGCCCCCAAGATGGCAATTGTTTTTATCTCGTCTTTGACCCCGATCCCCCCATTACTGGAAATGTCATCGCCGTCACCTTCAAAGGCGAAGCAGCAACCTCCACCGGAATCGATCCCGAACGCCCTCCTCGCCGTTGGGAGGCATGGAACGGACACCAATGGGAATCCGTCCTCCTGCAAGAAAAAGACGATCGCACTCAAGGCTTCAGCTTTAGTGAAATAACCCGCAACGGAGGCAACCCCCTACGGGGTGCCGATGTGATTCTGCACTGTCCCCAAAATTGGCTGGTGGAAACCTTCGGAACCTATCGCGGTCGCTGGTTGCGCTGTATTTGCGACCAAGCCGACCACGATCGCCCCCAATACCTACAATCTCCCCGCATCTTTGGTTTAAGCGTTCGTTCCCTCGGCGGCACCGTAACCGCCACCCAGTCTACCCGTATCAGAAATGAAATTTTGGGAGAAAGTGACGGTACCGCCGGGCAAATTCTACAACTCCAAAGTACCCCCATTCTGCCTCGCGAAGAAGGAGAATATTTACTGGTCACACCGATAGGGAGTATGCCGCAAAGATGGCAAGAAGTGAACGATTTTTCCGAATCGGAGATCCATGACCTGCACTATACCCTCGATTCCCTCACCGGAGAAATTCAGTTTGGCCCCCTCATTCGCGAACCCAACCAAATGCGCGATCGCACTCAAGCATTAGTGGGGGGGCGAGATCTGCGCGGGCGAACTGAAGACCCAGAAGAGGAAAGCAGAGGCAGAGAAAACCAATATGGAGCCATTCCCCCTCGGGGTGCTTCGATCGTGATGGTGTCCTACCGAACGGGGGGAGGTTTACGCGGTAATGTCCAAGCGGGAACAATTCGCATTTTAAAGTCTGCGGTTCCTTATGTGGCGCGACTGACCAACTATGATAACGCCAGAGATGGAGCCGATGCCGAATCCCTCGATTCGGCGGTGATGCGGGTGCCGAAAATGCTGCGAACTCGCGATCGCGCTGTCACCGCCGAAGACTTTGAAACCCTTGCTATTCAAGCCGGACGAGGGGCGATCGCCCGATCTCGCTGTTTATCGAGTACCCAGAAAGAATCGGCGGGTATTGTCGAATTAGTGCTTGTTCCCCAACTCGACCTTAAGGCGATCGAACAAGGACAAGGAATTGCCCCAGAGAATTTTTCTCTCTCTCCCACCTTACTCACCCAAGTTTTAGCCTACCTCGACGAACGGCGCTTGCTAGGGGTGGAAATCCACTGTCGCGAACCGGAATATGTGGGGGTATCCGTGCAAACTGAAATTGCCCTCGAACCGGAATATAACAATCCTGGGGCGCAACAAGACATTCTCCACAAACTGCAAGTTGCCCTTTATCGCTTTCTCAACCCTCTCACTGGGGGTCCCCATGGGGAAGGCTGGCCTTTTGGTCGTCCCGTCTATTCTTCGGATATTGTCACCTTATTTCAAGCCATTCGTGGCGTGCGCTATTTAGGAACTATTCAACTTTTTGAATTTCGCTACCAAGACAATCATTGGGCGCGAATTCTTCCTCGAGAACCCGCGATCGATCCAGGTCCACTCGGACTCATCTGTTCTTGGTATGACAGTCAAATCCGTTCCAACCATGTCATCAATTTACTGTAATAAGTTACTGCAATCAGTTACTACAATGAGCATCGATCGTTAATTATTAAAATGACCCAAGCCAGCGAAACCCAACCCCTGCGATTGCAACTGACTCCCTTGCAAATCTCGGAAAATGTTTGTCAACCCATTGACACGCCCTGGACGGACTCGAGCAGCCTTGGCTTCTTTGGCGGCATGAAGACCGTCGAAAACAAAATTTGTGAATTAGTTCTCTACCCTGGAGAACCTTGCGAACTACTCGTACAGTTAGAAAATATCAGTCACCATTCTTTGGCTTTAAACTTGGAAGTTGAAGGGAATTTTCCGAACAATTGGTATCGCGTCAGGGGTGAAGGGAACGAATTACCCCCAGGGACAAAAATGGAAATTGTCCTTTATTTCCAACTCGATCGCAATTTCTTTGAGAATATTCCCCCCGATAAAATTGGACAGCCCTTAGTTTTAGATTATCGCGGTCAAATTCAAGTCAGCTATAATGAATTTTCCTCTGATACGGATTCTGGTGAGGCTAGATTGGGTAAAATTTATCAACAATTTGCCCCTTTTCAACTCTTCATTCGTCCTCGCAGCCTCTATTTGAAGTATCTGCCGGATCTTTATCGAGAGGTGGATTTTGTCGGTCGCCTGCTGAAAATTTTTGAAGAAGCCTTTGAGCCAGATTTTAATACGGCTTCGACCCTTTGGGCTTATCTGCATCCCCGCACGGCTCCAGAAGCGATGCTTCCCTTTCTCGCCCATTGGGTCGGCTGGGAAATGACTCCTATCTTAAGTCTGAAAAAACAACGGGACTTAATTGCTAAGGCGATCGAGATTTATCGTTGGCGAGGAACCCGGCGGGGTTTACGCTATTATTTGCATCTGTTTACCGATTTGCCCTTAGACGAACACCTCGAGGAGAAAGATAAACATATTAGTATTCTCGAACTCGGAGGACGGGGTTTTGTGGTGGGAGAAGCGGGGATCGGACAAGATACCATTATGGGCGGCGGACAGCCTTTCCACTTCATCGTTTGTCTGCGCTATCCTGGCGATCGCCCCCTAGATGAGAAACTCGTTCGCAAGGTAATCGAACAGGAAAAACCTGCCTTTTGTACTTATGATTTATATCTTGAGGAAATTAGTCGCTCTTAGGAGCAATTTGAACAGCCTTTCGTTCCCAATGGGGTAATTTTGCTTAAAACTTCACATCTTTAGGACTTACGCATTAGCCCCCTAAATCCCCCTACAGTTGGGTTTAGGAGTAGGGTTGCAATGCTTGCA
>NZ_JAYGHV010000063.1:0-8908 GCF_034932145.1 Spirulina sp. 06S082
ATTGCCCCAATGCAGGTCAAAATATCCGCGATCCATTCTACCTTGAGAAGGTTCTCTCAACCTTGAGATTTTGCGATTTAACCTTGTTTTGCTAAAAAAAGAACAGGAAAGGGAATTATTGCCTCATCAGATCGTCATTTATTAAAAGCCACAAAAGAATTTATGAACTTTTTCAAACCATTTTGGGGTCAGCGCTTGTTGTCTTGGAGCGCGATCGCCACTCTCATTATCGTCTCTACAGTTTGGGTTTGTCCCGGAAATGCCAGAGCCGGACTTGCTCAAGGGGATGCCATTACCGATCCCATTGCCATTCTCCGTTATGCCCTACCCATCCAGAATGAAGAAGTTCGGCGCTTGCAAGGAAGTTTGGAGGCAATCTCGTTAGAAATTCGTCGCCGTCGCTGGAATTCGGCGGTAAAGGCAGCTAAAGCCGCTAATTTAGTCGTTAAATACGATGATGATAAAATCTTGCAAGATATTCCTGCTAAATGTAAGAGCGAAGCAGAAACCTTATTGAGTGAATTACAAGAAGGTCTGCCCCAATTGATCGCAGCGACGGAAAAACAGGATAAGGAAGTAACAACTTTCTTACAAGGAGATCTCCTCGATCGCGTCGGCCAATTAGAAACCATGATGGTTACGGGTTTTCCGTTTGAGGTTCCCGAAGACTATGCCAATTTACCTCAATTGAAAGGGCGTGCCAAAATAACGATCGAAACGAATAAAGGGCAGATGGAAGCGATCGTTGATGGCTACAATGCCCCTGTTAATGCCGGAAATTTTGTCGATCTGGTCGATCGCGGTTTTTACGATGGTTTGGAGTTCTTTCAAACTCAGGATTACATCGTGCAGGTTGGCGATCCTCCTGGGGAAGAAGCGGGTTTCATCGATCCGGAAACAGGAGAATATCGCGCTATTCCTTTAGAGGTGAAGATTGCCGAGGAAACCACGCCAATTTATGAGTTTACCCTAGAAGCCCTTGGCTTGTATTTAACGCCTCCCGTGCTGCCTTTTAATGCCTACGGCGCGATCGCCTTGGGTCATCCGGCGGACGATGCTAATGGGGGTTCGTCGCAAATTTTCTTTTTCCTCTACGACGGCGAACTTACTCCTCCCGGTTTTAATCTTCTCGATGGACGCTATTCGGTTTTTGGCTATGTGGTGAAGGGAAAAGAGGTATTGGAAGGCTTAAAAGCGGGCGATCGCATTATTTCGGCAACTGTTACCACCGGCAGGGAAAATTTACAGCAACCCTCTTAATTATCAAGATTTCATGACTTCTGCCTCGATCGCGGTGGGAAATTTGGGAGAACAGAAACTCTTGCAATTGGTGCAGGGGTTCTGCAACGCTGATGTTGTGGGGGACGATGGCGCGATCGTTTCTCTCCCCCGCGATCGCGATCTGGTGGTAACAACGGATGTTCTTGTGGATGGGGTTCATTTTAGCGATCGCACCACTTCCCCTTTTGATGTGGGTTGGCGATCGGCGGCGGCAAATTTATCAGATTTGGCAGCGATGGGGGCTTCTCCTCTAGGGTTAACCATTGGTTTGAGTTTGCCCCCCCAAACCCCGGTTGCTTGGGTTGAAGGGTTTTATCAGGGGTTTACCGCTTGTCTTAAGCCCTACGAAACTTCTATTATTGGCGGCGATCTCTGTCGCTCTCCGGTGCTTACCGTTGCAGTCACGGCGCTCGGTCAAGTCTCCCCTGCCAGGGCAATTCGCCGCTCTGTAGCGCGATCGGGAGATGCCATTGTTATTACGGGAGAACACGGTAAATCGAGAGCAGGGTTAGAACTGCTGCTCGATCCGGCGATCGGGCATTCTCTGCCCCTAGAAATGCGCGAAAATTTAATCCAGGCACACCAACGCCCTCTGCCGCGTTTGGACGTATTGCCGCACCTGCAAACTATCTCTGCTGCAATTCCCATTGCGGGGATGGATAGTAGCGATGGATTAGCCGATGCGATCGTGCAGATTTGTCGAGAGAGTGGGGTGGGTGCCGCGATCGATCTGGCAGCTTTACCCATTCCCCCAGCTTTGAATCTTCTCGTTTCCCCAAAAAAAGCCCGAGATTGGGTTTTCTCTGGAGGAGAGGATTTTGAGTTAGTCTTGTGTTTGCCTCCATCTTTTGCAAATTCTCTGGTGCATCAATTGGGGGGTGAAGCGAGAATTATTGGTAAAATTACCTCAGAATTAGTAGTGCAGGCGATCGCGCCCCAGGGCATCGAGCCACCTTTGATTTTGACTTTAGAAAGTAGCTTTCAACATTTTTAAATCCCGATCGCCAATGGCGATCGGGATTTATTTCAACCCTGTTGGCAGGGGATTCTCCTGAAAAAATCAAGGATTTAGGCAACCCACTTTTCAGCGACTAATTCAGCCAGATCGACAACGCGTTGGGAATAGCCCCATTCGTTATCATACCAACCGACAACTTTGACCATATTGCCACCCATTACCATCGTCAGAGAGCCATCGGCGATCGATGAGCAATCTGTGCCGCGATAGTCAGAGGACACTAAAGGCTTATCGTTATAACCCAAAAACCCTTTGAGAGAATTTTCTGAAGCCTCTTTCAGTGCCGTGTTAACCTGCTCGACGATCGCGCCCTGCTCAACTTGGGCGACAAAATCGACAATGGAAACATTAGGAGTCGGTACCCGGAAAGCCATCCCATTCAACTTGCCCTTCATTTCTGGAATGACCAAAGCCACAGCTTTAGCCGCTCCCGTTGTGGTGGGAACAATGTTAACCGCAGCAGCCCTGGCTCGACGTAAATCTCGGTGGGACGCATCCAATAAACGCTGATCCCCCGTATAACTGTGGGTTGTGGTCATCATGCCTTGAATGATACCGAAGTTCTCATGGAGAACTTTGACAATCGGAGCCAAACAGTTAGTCGTGCAACTGGCATTGCTGATGACTTTGTACTGTCCGTGTTCGTAATCGTGATGGTTTACCCCCATAACGTAGGTGCCGATGTTGCCTCCTTTTCCAGGAGCCGTAATCAGAACCTGTTTAGCACCTGCGGCCAAATGCTTGGAAGCACCCTCATCCGTTACGAATACCCCGGTGGATTCGATAATTAAATCAACGCCCCAAGCATCCCAAGGTAAATTCAGGGGATTGCGATCGGAAACGCATTTAATTGTTTTGCCATTCACGATTAAGGAATTCTGGTCGGCGGAAATATCGGCATCCAACCGTCCTAGCATGGAATCGTATTTTAATAAATGAGCATTGGTGCCGGGATCGGAGGTATCGTTAATGCCCACAACTTCTAATTGGCTGTTTTCCCGTCCCAACCAACAGCGAAGAAAGTTTCGCCCGATGCGTCCGAACCCATTGATTGCTACTCTAATCACTGCGTCTTGCCCTCTGTCTTTGAGCTACTAAACATTAAATGAATCTTAATAACCAAAATCATATCGCAAAGCCTGTCACTTCTCGCGACGGTTTGCAGAAAATTTCTGAGGTTGTCAATCTGAAGCGCTCCCGAACCCTCAGACTAGGTAAAAGTTTCCGGATTGACAAAAAAAAACTTTGGGAAATGATAAAAATAGCCCAAATAAGGAAAAATACTGGCATAACTAATAATGCGCCCTTATCTATCCCTCGGAAGCGAGCATAGGAATTTTTGATGGAGTGTATCCCAGTTCATCAATTCTTGATAAGATAGCGCGTGTTATCAAGGCAGCATGGTGTGTGGTGTGCGGTGTAAGGAGCGTTAATGTCTAAAACTGTTGATTTTAAGGGAAAACCCTTTCACTTTATCGGGATTGGGGGGATCGGAATGTCAGCCCTCGCTTACATTCTTGCCAAACGGAATCTCCCGGTTTCTGGTTCCGATCTTCGTTCGACTCATATAACCGAGCGCTTGCAATCTGTGGGAGCGCATATTTTTCAAGGTCAGGATGCTCAAAATTTAGAGTTTTTCCAAACTCCAAAAGAACTCCTGCGAGAAACGGCTTATGCGGGAGTAAAAATTGGAGTTAATGGGAGCAAGGAAAAGGGGGAGAGGGTTAATCGCCAATCCCCTATTCTCAAATCCCGATCGCCCGCTCGCGCTCAATCGCCGCAAATCATTTGCTCGACGGCGATCGGCATTGAAAATGCAGAATATCACGCCGCCATCGATCGCGGTTATCCTATTTTGCATCGTTCGGATTTACTGGCGGCACTGATGCTCGAGTATAAGAGTATTGCGGTTTCTGGAACTCATGGCAAAACGACAACGAGCAGTGCTATCGGTTATATGCTCTTCAAAGCGGGGGTAGATCCGACGATTGTAGTCGGGGGAGAAATTAATGGCATGGGGGGCAATGCGCGTTTGGGTCTAGGGGAATATTTGGTTGCCGAAGCAGATGAATCCGATGGTTCCCTGGTCAAATTTGCCCCCGCGATCGGGGTTGTGACTAACATCGAACTCGATCACCCCGATCATTACCAGAACTTGGAAGAGGTCGTCCGAACATTTAAAACCTTTACCCGTCAATGTCAAACCACGATCGGCTGTATTGATTGCGATACAGTTCGCGAGGAAATTGCCCCGCAAATTAGTTATAGTCTCCTGCCGGAACGAAATGCCGATTATACGGTAACGGAGATTGAATACCGCGCCGACGGGACGATCGCCAAGGTTTGGGAACGAGGAATCCTTTTGGGAGAGTTGCAGTTGCAATTATTGGGAGAACACAATCTCAGTAATATTTTAGCGGCAGTGGCGGTGGGTCGTCAGGTGGGCTTGGAGTTCGAGGCGATCGCCAAAGCCTTATCTTCCTTTACGGGAGCAAAGCGCCGCTTCGAGCATTGCGGTGAAGCAAAGGGAATTACCTTTATCGACGACTACGCCCATCATCCCAGCGAACTGCGGGCAACCCTTGCTGCAGCCAAGTTGCGGGTTCAATCGCAAAATGGCAAGTCGCCGCAAAGATTGGTTGCAATTTTCCAGCCCCATCGTTTTAGTCGGACAATGACTTTCTTACAGGAATTTGCTGAGTCTTTTGGGGATGCCGATCTCGTTGTCCTGACGGATATTTATAGTGCGGGAGAAGTCGATCTAGGACAAGTTAGCGGACAAACTTTAGCGCAATCCTTGGCAAAGCAGCATCCCAAGGTTTTTTATCAACCTTCTCTCGCCGCCGTGAGAGAATTTCTCCAAGAAACACTCCAACCTGGAGACTTGGCTTTATTTTTGGGTGCGGGAAATCTCAATCAAATCATTCCCCAAATGTTGAGTTTCTATCAATAGGAAACCCAAGTTCGGGTAATTGAGTTGCTTTTGTCGAAGAAAACCCTTGAGATTAACGAAATTAGATTTATGACACTCTCCTCTGACGCTCCCCGCACCGAAAAACGCTCTTTTTATACCGGACAGTCTTTCCCGCGATCGCCTGTCCATCTTCCAGGCACTGACTGTACGATCCGCCCGCAAATTTCCTTGGGAAAATTAACGAGTTTTCGCGTGGGAGGTCCTGCGGAATGGTACGTTTCTCCCCGCAGCATTGAAGATATGCAGGCCAGTTTGGCTTGGGCGCAAGATCGCTCTCTTCCGGTCACTCTACTCGGTGCTGGCTCAAATCTGTTGGTGAGCGATCGCGGCATTCCTGGTTTAACCATTGCGACGCGCCACCTGCGCCATTCTCAATTTACTGAGGATGGTCTCATTACAGCCAGTGCCGGAGAACCGATTGCCCGTTTAGCATGGCGAGCCGCCAAACGGGGTTGGCAGGGCATGGAATGGGCGGTCGGCATACCTGGGAGCATGGGGGGCAGCGTCGTGATGAATGCGGGGGCCCATCGCGCTTGCGTTGCCGATAGCTTAGTTGAGGTGCTGGTTTTAAATCCCAATGGCAGCCTCGATCGCCTCACCCCAGAAGAGTTGGATTTCAGCTACCGCACGTCTACCCTGCAAGGGGATAATCGACTCGTCGTGCAAGCTATTTTAAAACTCCAGCCTGGGGGCGATCGCGAGGAGGTGATGGCCCAAACCAATTACAATCTCCAGCATCGCAAGAGTACCCAACCCTACCACCTTCCCAGTTGTGGCAGCGTCTTCCGCAATCCCAAATCTCATGCGGCGGGTTGGCTGATCGAGCAGTTGGGTTTAAAAGGCTATCAAATCGGCGGCGCACAGATCGCTCGTCGTCATGCCAATTTTATTCTCAACTGCGATCGCGCCAAGGCTGGAGATATCCTGCAACTCATTCAGTATGTTCAAGAAAAAGTCGAACAGCACTGGTCTCTGACCTTACACCCGGAAGTTAAACTCATTGGGGAGTTTTAGCTGCCTCAATGGGACAACAAAAGACTACAATCAAGAAAAAGTAACAGCAACAAGAATACAAAATGAGTCAAGGAAAAGGTTTTGGCTTCGGTTTGGGCAAAATGAAAGAGTTAACCGAAGCATTTAAAAAAGCGCAACAAGTCCAACAAGGAGCCAAACAGCTTCAAGAAGAACTCGAGCAGATGGAAATTGAAGGGCAAAGCGAGGAGGGATTGGTTAAGGTTGTTCTCAGCGGCAATCAAGAACCCCGTCGCGTGGAAATTGCCCCCAATGCCCTAGAAAAAGGAGCAGAAGCTCTTTCTGAATTGGTAGCAGCAGCGATGAAAGATGCCTACGATAAATCCACTGAAACCATGCGGATGCGGATGGAAGATTTAACCAGTGGTTTAGAACTTCCTGGTTTGTAAAATCAAGGCAATCCAAAAACCAATTAATTATACCAAAACCATCACCAACAAGTTTGTTAGTGATGGTTTTTAATCGTAATTTTTGATTGATTAACGGCGAGGAGTTTGGGCAATAATTTGTAAATCGGGTAGTGCCGTCACAGCATTATAAAATCGTTCCGATAGTGCTTGATTTCCTGCATCCGTGAGATGAACGGCATCAATAAAGGCAACCGCAGAAAGGTTGTCAAATAAGCGGTAATAATTGAGAACTTTAGCATTTTTAGGAAAAGCCTTGCCAAGCTGTTCATTAACTGCTCCCAAACGAGTAAAACCTGTTTCAATTTTTTGTTGGTAAACCGAGCCTAATTCTTGCACGATTTGGTTTTCGGTTTTATCTTCCTTTTCTTGGCGTTTCTCTGGCGAAATTCCCGTAATTTCGGGTTGCAGGGCAATAATGAGAGGAATATTTGAACCGGCACCGATTTGAATCATCTGTTTGAGATTCTGACGATAGCGATCGACGCGAAATTCTAACTCAGTCTCATTCTCAGGTAAATATTCTTCTAAAGATTGAGATTCTCCGGCGATCGCCAAGGTTTCTCGAGCTAGAGAAGGTTCGGGTTTGAGAACGAAATATTGCAGGCTTTTGTAAATACTGGTACCTGTCAAAAATTGCCATCCAGATTGACTTAAATAAGTCCAAAAATGCTGAGTCGGATTGTTGAGAAATTCTGCTTGTTTGGGAATTGCCGCAGCTTGTTGCTCTTGAGGAAGCATCAGATCGCTATAGCCATGCAGAACGATCGCCACATCGGGTTTATAGGGGAGAATTTCTAAGGCTAATTGAGCCAATTGGTTGCCCGAGGTATAACCAGGAACCGCCGCATTAATGACGCGATAGTTGCCGCCGCGAATTTTGGGGGGGAGTCTTAGTGCATTTGCTCGTCCTATGGAATCAACAGGGAGGACACTGGGTCGATATTTTTCCGGGGAACGGTTTTGTTGTTCTAATCTAGTTTGCAGGCGTGTTTGTAATTTATAAGCAATTGTTTTTTGATTCGCCGTAAGATTGTTTTCGGGATCGGCGACAATGCCCTGGCCAAAAGCGGTGGAATCCCCCAAAATAAAAATACGAATCTCATTCGCCGGCTTTTCTAGGGGTAAGGGTTCATCATCGCGAAATCCTTGCTCGTTGATCTGCCAAAATTCGCTGGTTTGTTTTCCGGCTAAACGATAGCCTGTGGCAGAATCAGGAACAGCCAGTAATTGACCGCGATCGGGCAGTCCGCCGAAGGTTTTACCCTTGAGATTAAGAAAGTTTAAGGTATAAGCGGTAAACTCTTCTGGCGCTCCAGCATAGTTAGCCAATTTGCTTCGATACCCCAGCAATCCCATCGTAATTCGCGTCAGGGCTTCGAGGAGAACAAGACTCAGGGCAACAAATAATAAGAGTTTCCACCATGAGATAGAGGGACGTTTGCGCCTGTTGTAATAGGGATTGCGATAGGATTTGAACATTTTTAGTAATACAGGGGATAGGGGATAGGGGATAGGGAATCGGGAAGACTCATCCTTTATCTTTCCAAAATTACCGATGGGGGATTGGAGGAACGCATGAGGGCAATTATGATAGTGCTAGGTGGATAGGAGTCGAGAGTAGTGTAACGCGAGGTTCTTCTATCGATCCAGTACCAAAGCCAGATTTTACTATTAATTGATGTCTTACAAGTTATTGTTTGTTTGTTTGGGCAATATTTGTCGCTCTCCGTCGGCAGAAAATATTATGAATCATTTAGCGTCTCAAAGGGGATGTGCCAATGCGATCGCCTGTGATTCGGCAGGAACCTCTAGTTATCATATCGGCGCTTCTCCCGATCGCCGCATGAGGTTAGCGGCTAAAGAACGAGGAATCGATCTGCAAGGGGAAGCCAGGCAGTTTATCCGGGAGGATTTTGAGAAATTTGACCTCATTTTGGCGATGGATCGGGATAATTATCGCGATATTCTCCGACTCGATCCCGAGGGCAAATATAAGGATAAGGTAAGGATGATGTGCGATTTTGCCACAAATCACCCCGATAAGGATGTCCCGGATCCTTACTACGGAGGTGCAGATGGATTTAATTACGTCATCGATCTGCTTCTTGATGCCTGTGGGGGACTGCTTGAGGAAGTGATGAAAAATCAGGATAAATACTAATTTTTCCCCATCTCACCCCCCCCCCACCACCC
>NZ_JAYGHV010000064.1:0-8736 GCF_034932145.1 Spirulina sp. 06S082
TCTTTGACCTCGCACAACAGGGAGAAATCGATCCTTGGGATGTGAATGTGATCGAAATTATCGATCGCTACTTGAGCAAACTCTCTCTGACGAATACCCCCGAAAGCGATCGCGAAACAGCAAATTTGCCGCAATCAGGCCAAACCTTCCTCTGGGCTTCTATGCTTGTTTTACTCAAAGCCAATACTTTAGAGCGATTGGGAGAAGAAGAAGAGGAGGAAGAATTTATCCCCGAAGAACTCGATCCCCGAGAACGCGCGCTACCCCTGCATTTAGAACGTCACATTCGCCGCCGTCCCACAGCACCCCCTTTGCGTCGCCGTCGCGTCACCCTCCAGGAATTGATCGAACAGATTCAAGAAATGGCGGCAGTGGTAGAAACCAAGTCCTTGCAACCGCGAGTCAAAAAGCGGACTCAATCTAGAAAAGAAACCGCGCGTCATATTACCCAACTCGCCCATAATGAAAACTTAACGGAAATGGCAGGCTTATTGGAGGCATTCTTTCAGCGAGATTTTCCTCAACTGTCCGGCGATCGCGACTCCATCGATTTAAACCAGTTAGTGCAGTGGTGGAGTGAAACCCAACCGGACCAAGAGGAAAATCATGCTTCTACTCATCACCGCGTCGGCGTTTTTTGGGCGCTATTATTGCTCTCGGCACAGTCTAAAGTGGAACTCGCCCA
The DNA here is from genome assembly GCF_034932145.1 of Spirulina sp. 06S082. Classification (NCBI taxonomy): domain Bacteria; kingdom Bacillati; phylum Cyanobacteriota; class Cyanophyceae; order Spirulinales; family Spirulinaceae; genus Spirulina; species Spirulina sp. 06S082. The sequence goes on from NZ_JAYGHV010000064.1 coordinate 686, forward strand.
AAGAGAATTTTATCAGGATTTAACAATAAAACCGCTAATCGAGAGTCAGTGCCGTGGATTGGGATAAAATTGGATTGAATTCGAGCAGATAGATTAAATTCGAGGAAAATTAATATGAAAGCCATGATTTTGGCAGCAGGTCGGGGAACTCGCGTTCGTCCCATTACCTATACGATTCCTAAACCTCTGATTCCCATCTTGCAGAAGCCCGTCATGGAATTCTTACTTGAATTGCTACGAAACCACGGTTTCAATCAGATTATGGTGAATGTCAGTCATCTTGCTGAAGAAATCGAAAGCTACTTTCGCGATGGACAGCGTTTTGGTGTGGAAATTGCCTACTCTTTTGAAGGCCGCATTGATAATAATGGTCATTTGTTGGGAGAGGCTTTGGGATCTGCGGGAGGACTGCGTCGCATTCAAGATTTTAATCCCTTTTTCGATGATACCTTTATTGTGCTTTGTGGTGATGCTTTAATCGATTTGAATTTAACTGAAGCGGTTAAACTGCACAAAGAGAAAGGGGCGATCGCCACGATTATCACTAAAAATGTACCTCGGGAACAAGTTTCCAGTTATGGGGTGGTGGTGACTGACGAGGAGGGGAGGATTAAGGCATTTCAGGAAAAACCTAATGTTGATGATGCCCTCAGTACGACGATCAATACGGGAATTTACATTTTTGAGCCAGAAATTATTGACTTTATTCCTCCGAAGAAGGTTTACGATATTGGTGGCGATCTTTTCCCGCAATTGGTAGAAATGGGTGCGCCTTTTTATGCGGTGACGATGGATTTTGAATGGGTGGATATTGGCAAAGTTCCGGATTATTGGCACGCCATTCGCGGTGTTTTGGGGGGAAAGATTAAAAATGTTTCTATTCCTGGCAAACAAATCGAACCGGGTATTTATACTGGACTCAATGTCGTGATGAATCGCGATAAGGTGGATATTCAAGGACCGGTTTATATTGGGGGCATGACTCGCATTGAGGATGGGGTAAAAATTGTCGGTCCGACGATGATTGGACCGAGTTGCCATATTTGTAGCGGTGCAACGGTGGATAATAGTGTTATTTTTGAATATTCTCGCTTGGGTTCAGATGTGCGTTTGGTGGATAAGCTGGTTTTTGGGCGCTATTGTGTGGACAAGAATGGGACGGCGATCGATGTTAAAGCTGCTGCTTTAGATTGGTTAATTACCGATTCTCGCCAAAGTCCTCCCCTTGCGGAACCACCGGAGAAAGATATTATGGCTGAATTTCGCGGCGATCTGGCTCTAAGTTTTATTGCGGAGGATGAGTAGGGGTTTAGGGCTTCTGTTGTACTGCGATCGCAATTTTGACGCGATCGAGTTGTCTCAGGCGATCGATGACTTCGACGACTCGTCCATGATTGGTTTGTTCGTCTGCGTTAATTAAAACTGTTGTTTCATCGGGTGCAAGCAACAGACTGATAGCATTTTCAAGGTTTTCAAGAGGAGTGGGAATTCGATTGAGAAAAATTGTCCCATTTTTGTCGATTGTGACGGTAACTCGCGTATTTTGTTGAGAAGATGCGGTGACTGCTTCGGGTAAATTAACGGGTAATCCTTCTGAATGGGTCAGTTCAAGACTGGATAAAATGAAGAATGCTAAAATTGCAAAGATAATATCAATGGCGGGGATGATGTTAATGGAAAAAGGGCGATCGGGTTCTTCAGGAAGGCGCATTTTGAGTAGGGGTTTGGTCTCCAAACCCTATATTCAGGAGTTTAGAGACCAAACCCCCACGGATCAAAAATAATAACAGAAGAACAATGAAAAATGCTAATTTACTCGCCCTTGCGATCGCAGTTACCCCTATTGTTAGTTTATCTCCCCTTCCTGTAGCAAGCCAAGAATTACCCGCCACATTTCGAGGTAGCGCACCTCGTATTGAGGAAGTGAGAAGCAGTTCGACGGAAACCTATTCCAGTCGTGCTAAATATTATTTTACGATTACTATCCCCGACACGGCAGAAACTCCCCTGCAAAAAATTGTCATTCAACAAAGAGGAGGACAAGAACGCATTCGCTTTAAACTAGAAGAGACGATCGCCTTTCTCGGGACATCGGGCGATCGCGGTGCATCCTTGAGGATTCAAAGCACTACTTATGATGCGTCCGCCCTCGCGGTTATAGTGGAATTAGAACAAGCTGTTTCTCCAGGGACAACCCTTAGCGTCAGGCTCAAACCGCGACGCAATCCCAGATGGAGTGGGGCTTATGGGTTTGGTGTCGCGGTTTTTCCCACCGGAGAAAATGCGCGAGAATTATACCTGGGTGCGAGAAGATTAACTTTTTACGATCGCTTTCCCCGAAGAATTTGGTGACGGGTATCGTGAAAAATGGGTGATGAAAAAAGATGAAATGCCAAAAAAATAATGCTACACTTATGGCCGAGCATAGCTTGATGGTCGTGCATCCAACCCCGAAGACATTCTAATTGTTAAGAAATAATTCAATTCAGTTAAGGAGAATACTATGGAAGTTCTCGGCTACACTCACATGGCGATGATGTATGAAGAAACTGTCGGACCTCTGAAAATTCGTTCGATCGCCCTTCCTCGCAGATTAAGTTTAAAACAAGTCGGTAGCGCGATCGCCCTCGCAGGATTTCTCATCTTTGGGGGTGGGGTAACTGCGATGGTTGCTTCTACTTTATCTCGTTCTAATGTTACTCCCGTTCCTCAAGAAGTACCTGGTTTCTAAAAATTCCCCAAAATTATCGGGTTTTTTCACCCTCTAGCATCTGGCTAGAGGGTTTTATAAAGAAATATGGAAAAAGGTTGACAACTGCGCTAAAGTATCTCAATAATTCAGAATTTTTAATTAATCTTGTCTTCAGCAATTCTCCTCGTTTGGCACGGAAGCCGCGATCGCCGTCCCCATCTCGCCGTTTCTCAGTTAACTACCCTCGTGACTCGAGAACTCAGCGCGATCGCCCCGAGTTCCGTCACCGGAAATACTCTCGTTTTGCCTCTATCCCCCCCGATCGATTCTGCGGCACTTGAATTAGCCTCTATGCCGCTAGAAGATAGCATCGTAGAATTTGCCCAAAAAGCAAAAGCAGCCGGGTTAAAGCGCGTTAAAATCTGTCCTCTGTTCCTGTTAAGCGGCATTCACGTTAGCGAAGATATTCCCGATCGCGTTGCCAAAGCGCGATCGCGGTTAAAGGGGGAAATTGAGCTAGAATTAATTCCTCATCTCGGCTCCCTCGGGGAAATGGTAAAACTCCTCAACGCCGCTTTTGCCCGCATTCCCGCCCAAAATCGCATTTTATTGGCTCACGGCAGTCGGCGCGAGTATGCCAATCAAAAAATTGAGGAAATTGCCGTAAAATTGAACGCCATCCCTGCTTATTGGCACGTTTTACCGGATTTAGAAAGGCAAATATCCCATTTGGTAACAGGCGAACAGAAAACGATCGCCATTCAGCCCTACTTTTTATTTACTGGAGGGATTACCGATGCAATCGCCCAAGAAATACAAAGATTGCAGTCTAAATTTCCCCGTACAGATTTACGTTTAGGACAGCCCCTCGGTGCAACGCCAGAACTGGCGAGATTAATTAGAGATTGGATAGATTTATGCTGTTAGAAAAGCAAACAACTTGGACCGGTAAAGTTTACTTGGTGGGTGCCGGACCTGGGGACCCTGGCTTAATGACCTTGAAAGGGAAAGGTATCCTCGAATGTGCAGATGTGGTGGTTTATGATGCCTTAGTCAGTCCAGAAATTTTGCTGATGATTAACCCCCAAGCTGAGAAAATTGATGCCGGAAAGCGCCGGGGACGACATTCCAAACTACAACAAGAAACGACACAAATCTTGATTGACAAAGCACGAGATAAGGCGATCGTCGTGCGCTTAAAAGGAGGAGATCCTTTTGTATTTGGGCGCGGAGGGGAAGAAATGGAGGCTATTTTGGCGGCGGGTATCCCGGTAGAAGTCGTCCCCGGAATTACCTCTGGTATAGCGGCTCCAGCTTATGCGGGTATTCCCATCACCCATCGCAATTATAGTTCCTCTGTTACCTTTGTCACCGGTCATGAGAAAGCAGGGAAATATCGTCCTCAAGTTAATTGGGGTGCGATCGCCCAAGGGTCTGAAACCATTGTGATTTACATGGGCATTCATAATCTCCCCCAGATTACAACCCAATTGCAAGAGGGGGGATTGAACCCAGAAACCCCCATCGCTTTGATTCGTTGGGGAACTCGCCCAGAACAAGAAGAACTGATCGGCACCCTCGCCACAATCGTCGAACAAGTTGCAATAACAGGCTTTGAGGCTCCGGCGATCGCGATCGTTGGCAAGATTATTAACTTTAGGGAACAGATCGCAAAAAACGGGTAATTCTCAAATCCTGAGAAAGTATTGAGAAGTATTGAGAAGTATTGAGAAAAATTTCCCCTACCCGATCGCCAATTGTCGATTCCCGATTACCGATTAATGGCATCATATTATGGATGAGAATCGCTTAACCCTTCGTTATATTGGCTTCATCGAGCCAGTCATCATTTCTGTTATCAGAGATGAGAAGCCAAAAACGAGAGAATTGAGGCGATATTATCTCTATAACAAAAAAATGGAGCAAAAATCCATTGGAGGAGGAGAATGCGTTTTTTAAAAGTTGCGGCGATCGCTTTTGCGATGCTATTGTTCAGTTTTCAAATTGCGGTAGACAACGCTCAAGCGGTTAATGTAGATGAGGTTTATCGAACCGTCACCTTAAACTCGGAGGGCGAAACCGTTGTCATTACCAACAAACAATTAGATAACGGGAGGAAGATATTTAACGATACCTGTTCTCAATGTCACATGGCAGGAAGAACCAAAACCAATCCTAATATCACCTTAAAATCGGAGGATTTGGAAGGTGCATTCCCGTCCCGAGATAACGTTTTGGCTCTTGTAGATTTCATCAACGATCCCAAAACCTATGATGGAGAAGAGTCGATCGATGTATTGCACCCCAGCATGAGTCGTCTCGATCTTTGGTCGGAAATGAGAAAATACAATCAAGATGACCTCTACAATTTAGCAGGTTATATTCTCGTTCAGCCCAATTTAAAAGGCGAACAGTGGGGTGGTGGTAAAACCATTAACTAATACCCTTCTTGAAGGTATTAAGGAGTCGAGAAATTATTTTTTAGAACTTACGCAATTAGGGAGCAAGACGCAATTAGGGAGCGAGACGCTCCCACTACTGTATTCTCTAATTAGGGTAGTGCGGGCATCTTGCCCGTTAATGTGTAAGTCCTATTTTTGATTCTCTCACTCCTCTCCCACTCATTAAATGGGGATGTGGCTGTGCCATATCCCCTTAATTTTTACTATTACCAATCACCAATTACCTGAATGCAAATTCGAGTTGATTTACCCCAAAACGCTTATGATATCGCGATCGCCTCGGGTGGTTTAGATAAGATTGGCGAACAACTGCAACCCTTGAAGCTGGGCAAAAAAGTCCTCCTCGTCTCCAATGCAGCAATTTTTAAGCATTACGGGGAAAGAACTCAAAAATCTTTAGAAAATGCTGGGTTTGAAGTTATATCCCATCTTATTCCCCCAGGAGAACGCTATAAAACCCTTAAATCTATTCAAAAAATCTATGATACGGCTTTAAAACATCATCTCGAACGATCTGCTACTTTTATGGCGTTGGGTGGGGGAGTTGTGGGGGATATGACGGGTTTTGCGGCTTCGAGTTGGCTGCGAGGGGTAAATTTCGTACAGGTTCCGACTTCTCTCCTGGCCATGGTAGATGCGGCGATCGGGGGAAAAACAGGGGTTAATCATCCTCAAGGGAAAAATTTAATTGGGGCGTTTTATCAACCCAAACTCGTTGCGATCGATCCCTTGGTCTTAAAAACCCTTCACCCTCGAGAATTTCGGGCAGGAATGGCAGAAGTAATTAAATATGGCATTATTTGGGATGCAGACCTTTTTGACCGCCTTGAAGCCGCTAAACGCCTCAATAGCTATTATTTTATTGATAAAGAATTATTAGAAACGATTTTGCTGCGATCGTGTCAGGCGAAAGCGGAGGTAGTGAGTCAAGATGAAAAAGAAGCGGGTTTGCGTGCCATTCTCAACTATGGACATACGATCGGTCACGCTGTGGAAAGTTTAACCGGATATCGTTCTATTAACCACGGAGAAGCGGTGGCAATTGGCATGGTTGCTGCGGGGGAAATTGCTTTAAAACTGGGAATGTGGAGCGATCGCGATGCTGAACGACAAAATGCTTTAATTGAGAAAACGGGACTCCCTACAAAAATTCCTGCCGATCTAGATGCAGATGCGATTTTAGAAGCGCTGAAAAGTGATAAAAAAGTTAAGGATGGAAAGGTTCGTTTTATTCTTCCCGATCGCATTGGTGCCGTGACGATAAGCGATCGCGTTGGGGAAGAGGAGATAAGAAGTGCGATCGCCAATTGCCAGTAAAGATTTATTTCCCCAATTCCTTAGACCGATCGCAAGCTGCCTTAACCGCCGCGATCGCAGCAGCCCGAAATCCCCCCGCTTCTAATGCAGTCACTCCCGCGATCGTCGTTCCCCCTGGACTGGTAACGCGATCCTTGAGTTGTGCCGGGTGTAGTTCGGTTTCTTGCAAGAGTTTGGCTGTCCCTAATACCGTTTGTAGCGCCAATTGAGAGGCGATCGCCCGAGGTAGACCCGAAGCAACCCCCCCATCTGCCAGCGCCTCCACCAGCAGTGCCACATAAGCCGGTCCCGATCCTGAAAGTCCCGTTACCGCGTCCATCAGGGATTCTGAGACCTCCACCACCTCTCCCACCGCCGCAAAAATCGTTTTAGCGCGATCGATTTGTTCTGGGGAAACTTGAGAACTTGGCGCGATCGCCGTCATACCTGCCCCTACCGTAGCGGGAGTATTGGGCATAGCACGAATGACAGAACAAGCAGGAAAGGCAGCCTGCAAGCGCTTTAACGGCACTCCTGCTAAAATTGAAAGGAGTAGATTGCTCGAGTTTGCAGCACCGGAGAGATCGGCAGCAACGCGATCGAGAACTTGCGGTTTAATCGCCAACAAAATCACATTTGCTGCAAAAACAACCGCATTATTTTCCGTGACCTCAACCCCATAGGTTTTCTGTAAATAATCCCGTCGTTGTTGCAGAGGATCGCTCACAACAACCGTATCGGCTGCATAAATATTTTGAGAAAGAAGGCAAGATAAAATAGCCTCCGCCATAACCCCGCCACCAATAATACCAAGTTTTACTGACACTTTGAACGAATGATGAAAGCTAAACGATAAATACTAAAGGAAGAAAGAGCAATTGTTTCTCCTCCTCCCTTCTTTCCGATAGTTAATTGCTGATAGTTAATTTTAATTATCAACTATAATCCCCGCTATCAACTATCAACTATCAACTATCAACTATTATTGAGCTAAACGATTGGGATCGAGGGTCCAAGCTGGACTTGGGGCAGCTTGAGGACGGTTAGCGCCCATATTCGCGGCCATATTTGCGGCGGCCATTTCCTGAACGATTCCCGACTGAGTGCTAACTTGAACGCAACTGGGGGTAAAGAGGAAAATACTTTCACCGATGCGTTCCTGATGACCGTCGATCGCATAAGTTCCCCCGGCAACGAAATCGACTGCACGTTGCGCTTCATCGGGATCGATCACCGTTAAATTTAAAACCACGGATTTGCGTTCCCGCAAGGCTTGAATGACTTGTGGCATTTCTTCAAAAGAGCGAGGTTCAATAACCACAACTTCTGAAATTCCATTAGCGGTTCCGGGCATTCCAATCACGTTACTCCTCGGCGTTGTTGAAGCCATTCCTGTTTCTGGTGCTGTTGTTACGGGGATTCTCTCGCGGTTGCGACGAGGGCGTTGACGTTCTTCTTCGACTACCGGAGCATTTTCTTGCTGGTAGAGGTTTTGATAGTCATTGCCATCCATATCTTCTTCATAATACTCGTATTCCTCTGATTCGTTGAGGCCTACAAAGTCTTTTAATTTGGTGAAAATTGTATTCACGACGCGCTCT
>NZ_JAYGHV010000065.1:0-8511 GCF_034932145.1 Spirulina sp. 06S082
GTTGTGATAGAGGTTCGCTACTTGCAGGTCTTAAGCTATTTTTAGCACCAGGTAATAATGGTGCAGTAAAACCAATAGAAGTATAAATTCGTTTATCTTTTGTTTTTTCAGAACCGGGAGCAAATTCTGTAATTGCTAAGTCTAAATCTCTGCTGATTTCAGATACTTTTTTCTTTCCATCAGGATCGTGATGATATAAGGTTCTAGATCGAGAAGGCATTCCATACATAGGCAAAATTCCGCCTTCTGCTAGACGTTCTGCTAATCCATTTCCAGCTAGTTCTTTATTTTCTGCACACTCTTGTATTTTTTGAAAAAGTTCGTTGCGAGCAAATTGTTTGAGTTCGTTACTGTTGATTTCTGGAACACCGAGTAATAGCGTATCAATAATATTATTAATCTCTAGCGAATTTTTCAAGAACTTCTCAACTTTTTCTTGTAATTCATTATCATTTTGTAACCATGCTTCAGTTGTTCCAAATTCTCCATGACTATCTGGAGGAATTGGGCTATCCCAATAAGAAACACCAGCAGAAAGAAAAGCAATATACAAGCATTCTTTGGCTAACAAACGTCTTGCAATTTCAACTTGAGACATCGATAGAAAAGGAACGGGAGGTGGATCGCCCGTAATTTTTTCAGGATGTTTATAGTAAAACTCATCGTGAGAACGACTGCGACAGAGAGTAAGTACGATCGCAAAGGCTTGTCCTCGACGACCCGCACGACCTGCACGTTGTTGATAATTAAAGCGCATAGGGGGCATATTAGCCAAAATAACCGCCATTAAACTACCAATATCAACGCCAACTTCCATAGTCGTTGTAACGCTTAAAATATCGATTGTATCGACTTGAGGAATGAATTTTCTGGTTTCATTTCCGATATTAACGATAACATTACGAAAATGTCGCTGTCTTTCTGATTGGTCGTCGGTTTGTCCAGTTAGTTCTTCGCAATGTAAGCGTAATGGCTGACGTTTGTTAACGGCTTCGGTTGCATAATAGTTGCGATCGTATAAATCTTGGCAAGTTTTATTCGGTTCTTTGGGTAACGGTGAAAGACAGTTTGTATTGGTACAAATTCCCCCTGCATGGTGAAGATGAGGGCGATCGCACGATTCGCATTGCCAAACCGAGTCATCAGGAAGTGCGACTCGAACCGATAAATAACGGGAATCAAGTTCAAAATGATGATGTTTTCCTTCTTGACAAATTGCTTGATATAAAGCATTCTTTAATTGCTTTTCAGGCAGATTATTAAATGATGCACATTTTTCAACATAATGTCGAAAACTGGATCGAACATTTTTCCAGTCTTTCCAGTCATCTAGATGATATAGTTGAGGTTGTTGGGGATAGCGATATAATTCACCTAGAATTCGCAAACATCCTTGACAAATATCCTTAAATGTGTCTAATGAACATCCACATTGAGAGGCAATTTCTTCAAGATTTTCGTCAGATGGTAAGCTGAGACAAATATAGCCCAATCCAGATGATTCAATTCCAAAATATAGACGACCAAAAAGATTATTGCAAATTTCAGATTTAATTTTTGGGCGCAATGTTTCGTCTCTGCGAGTCAACGCTTCTGAAGGAAGATCGGCTTGCCAATTATTTGTTTCAAAATCAAACAATTTTGTCCAATGTTGATACTGACCATTATAGTTATATTCTTGGTATTGGACATCATTGCCCGCAGGGTTTATTCCTAATTTTACTAATCTTTTGATTAAAATTCCAATCTTGCGAGGATCGTCTAATCCTTCAAACAAGATTCGTAAAGGAATGATACGAGTCTGACCTGTTTTTTGAATCTTCTCAATCTCTTTTTGAGCCTTCTCTTTACCTTCTTTGAGAATTTCTAAATCTTCAGGATCAATATCTGTTGGTAATTCTCGATTAATTTTTCCGAGTTGTTTCTGTATTCTTTCCACAGAATCAGAATTCTGTTCAGAAAATCGCACTGCTTCTGGACGAATAGTTTTACTGTGTTGTTGTAGGTCTTCTAATAAACTTAATTCTCCGATCGCTTGTTGCATGAGTTCGTCGAAAATTGTCTCTCTTACCAGATCGTTGTAATGCGTTCGTTCAATACCATTAGAGATGGATGCAGCATCTTCTCGGCTATCTGAAAACACAACCAATTTACGCGAGTCTATTTGGTCTGGTAACTGATAAAATAACTCTTTCGCAAGTAATTGACTCACGCGAGAAAAACCCGTTCTAAACCAACCAATCGGAGATTTTTTTAATTTGCGGCTATAATCGGCACTGCAATGTGGACAAACTGACGGTAAAGCACCTATTTTTTTATCCTCTGAGTGCGATCGCAAATAGAAAATATAACCTTGAATCCACTGTTGAAGATCGTCAGTATTAGGATTACCTAAAATAACGCGACCATTACGAGTATTGAGAGATGCTTTTCTCCATTGAACTTTTTCACTTCCATCACCACTCAATTTAGGTTGATTCCATTCTTTTGCATCTTTACTAATTGTCCGAGATGGGAAAAATACGGCAAATTCATCATAACTTCTGCGATCTAAAGCTAGTGCAACTTTGCGATCGGGGATTCCTTCAATATCCGGTTCTGTAGGTAATAATTCCCACCCTTCTCCATTTTCCAACGTTAAGCGATTTCCTGCTAAAAAGATAGTGCCGCATTGTTCGCAGTAAAGCAATTCTAATACCCGATATCCATCCTCATCAAGAATAGGAGGATTCTGTACATATAATTGACCAATGGGACGGTGTTCGCTTTGCTCCTCTTCCTCACAATCATGGTTGGGTTGAATACAAGCCCAAAGTCCATCAATATTGCGGAAAAACCAGTGAAATCGAAATCGAGGGAGTGTTTCAGATTCCCACAGTCCTCGAGTCATTAGCAATCCTCTCACTGCTAAATCATTTTTGTCTTTGTTGGTGTTATTACCAAAAATCTTTGTCGAGAAATCAGAGATTGATACAGCACGAGTATTTCCCTTATTGTCCGCACAAGCATTCAGCATTCTCACTACAACTTTCTCTGTTTGAGAAGAAAGAATTTGCTGACAACGTTGATATTCTGAGGTTCTTAATAGATTTTGCGGGTTGGTTTGTGGTTGTGATCTGACTAAATTTGTGAATTGAATGAAGGGTTCGCGATTGAGAAAATCTTGCTCGACAATTGCAGGAATTTCTTCTTGTTCTCCCGGAATAATCTGTTCTGAATTCCATTCTGTCCCAAAGAACTGATTGAGAAACTCTAAACTGTTGGGATCGTCGGGTTCGAGAGATGCACTAGAAGCTAAAATTCTCAGTTTGGGGTGTCCCGGATACAAACCAATCCGTTGTAAAAATAATCTCAGTAAATAAGCAATTTCTGTTCCTGATGTTCCTCGATAAAGGTGCAATTCATCAACAATCAAATGAAAAATACTATCGTCTTGTTTTAACCATTCTCGCGTTTTGGCAAAGATATCTTTATCGACATCTCTCATCAGCATAATACTGAGCATACAATAGTTGGTGATAAGAATATCGGGAGGATCGTCTTGCATATCCCAACGACAGCGCATTTCCGCACCATCTAAACGAGGGAAAAAGAATTGAACCTCATCATCTCCTGTTGTTTTAATATATTCTTCAATAGCTGTTACAGACCTATCCATCTGCTGCATTGCTTCTGTCAATTTTTCGATTTTATCTTTATGAGGGTTTCCATTCTGTTTATTTTCATATCCAGGAATTGGTGTCACTCCAGTATATCGACCAAAATAAATGCGATTTCCTTGGCGATTTTCCTGAAACCATTCTTTTGCATTTTCCGAATCTAATGCTTTACGAAGTCGCGTTAACTGGTCTTCAACTAACGCATTCATTGGGTATAAAATCAATGCTCTAACTGCCGCTTTACGAGTCTCATGACCTCTTTGAGAAATGCGAAAAGAACGCTTCATTCGACGATTTTTCTTGATAACTGGATCGCATTCATTTTGCCAATCCTCATTCTCCCACCAATCATTAAGATATGGATGTTCTTTGTTAGGTAAACTCCATTTTTTTGATTCTCTTGTAAGATAGGCAAAGAGAGGTAAAAGAAATGCTTCTGTCTTTCCCGATCCCGTTCCTGCGGTGACAACTGCATTTTGACCCAAGAGGGATTTTTGCAGCATTTCTAGTTGGTGTTTGTAGAGTTGATAATCGCTAACTAATCCGCAAGCTGCTAAAGTTTTAAAATCTTGTAAGATATCCTCATCTAATTCAGGAAGATCATCGCAAGTTAAGTCATGAATTGTTTTTGGCGATCGCTGATATTGTGGTAATGGTTCGATCCAGGGTTCTTGATAAAATGCTCCAGGTTGACGCAATTTTCTTTCTCTCTCCCGTTCTATTTCAGGAAATCGAGTCCCGAATGCGGTTTTAACGTAGAGGAGAAGATTGTCACGAATTTTTTCAAAAGAACCAATGGGATCGTACATGGGAAACTTACCGGTGTTTAATGTTTGAGGGAAATTTCGTTAAGTGTCTGACCTAATTTCTGCGCGAGAATTTCAGCGATATTTGGAGGAATAGCAGAGAAGATATGAAACCCAAAGATTTTGGAGTCAATTTGAGGAATTTTGTCTACAAATTTGGGAAGATAACCCGAACAAAGTGTTAATGCTCTTTCTAACAGGATAGGCAGTTTTGCACCAACTGGAACAGCTAGGGTAAATCTTCGCCGATCGTAAGCGAGGATATGGCGATCGCTTTTCCATAGGATAGCATATCGTCCCCAATCTGGGTTTTTAATCTCACACCTCCTGTCAGTATGCCATAGATAGTGAGCTTTGGCTTGAGTTCGAGGATTCGTATATTGACTTAAATGAATATTTTGTTTTGTAACAGAATACGAACGGAATTTTAAAGAGATCGGATCGAAGGTTTTGTTATCCCAATTGAGTTCAGTTTCTTCTTGCCATTGTAATGTTTCCCAGTACCGATCCACAGATGCGGAAAAATGGAGAAGTGACCATGCTGCGGGATTTTCGAGAAAAGGAATTTGTGATTTTGAAGCGATCTCGTGTAATTCTTCGATCGCTTCTGCACGAACTGTAACCCGCCGAGGTGCTAACATAATATCGCTAGGCTGTTCTGTCATTTCTACATTAATGTGAATCCCTACAGATTTACAATCTTGAGATAATTTAGAGATAGTATCAGGCGATCGCGAACCTATTAAAATCGCTTGAGGAAATCCCATACAAGGAATTCTCACCAAAGCTGGAGGTGCAATATAAAGGCGTTGTTTGTTAAAATCATAGTCGCAATGAGCGAGGGATTCTAATGCTCGGACAGTTTGCGATCGTAAATTTTTGAGTTTCTTTGTTTTTTGATTCTCTTCGCGATCGCTTGATTTCTCCTCTCGATGATAAAAGTAATCAAGAGCATCCTTAAAACTTTTCCAAGACATCTCCTGTTTTGCAGAAATAACATAGAGAAGTCGATCGCGATCGTTTGCTTTTAACTCAGACACGCTTGGCCTCCTTTTGATATTTATTCCATAAACAGCGTAATTTTTGCTCCTTGGGAGGAGTAATAACTTTGCGATCGTACCAGAGGAATTTTTTCCATTGTTTTAATTGTTTGCGATCGCCATATTTTTCAGCGATCGGACTTACTTCATTAAAATCTATACCGCAAAATTGTACGCGACTGCGACGGCCCGAGGCGATCGCCCAAATGGGTGTCCAATCTTGTTCGAGAATTTCTGATGGTGTTGCAATTTGTCCAACTTTTCGACCAATAAAAATAATACGATTAGTTCCTTGAATAGGTAAAAGTGTATTAAAGTTAAATTCGGGAATCTCAAATCCTTCAACAATTGCACCCCTGATTTTTGCATGATTACTCTCTTCTAATTCGGTAAAACTTCCAAAAACATCTCTTGTGTAATCAGGAGTATCATTAGAATTAGATGAATTCTGAAGATTATCATTAATTAGAGTCAGGTTGATCTGCTGAATAATTTCCTCTTGATGACGTGCTGTAATACTTATTTTTTCATTTAAGGGTAAATTTTCAGGAAGTTGATAAACACCAAATGAAATTGGCGATAACTTCTGATCTTGACAATCAATATCAATCTCTTCATTATGACCCTGTAATAATATATCTGGTTGTGCAAATGTAAAGAAAAGATTTCTTCGATCTAAGCGTAGTCCTCCTTTGAAAGAGAGTCGAATAGTAGAAGGAAACGATAAATTAGGATATTTTGATTTAACGAGATTGTCACTCTTCGCAAAATCTACTTTAAATAAACTCCATCCTTGCGGTAAACCTTGATTAATCCTCACTTTTTCAAAACCTTGACAAGCAGAATTTCCCCATGCTTCAATTGCCTCAATATGGTCAGGATGGACGAGTAGATAAAAAGGTTTTTCTTTAGGGAGTTGTGAGGTTTCGACCCATCCCGGTAGATCGTAATTTTGACCTTTAATTAGGATTCTGACTGGCGATCCAGAGAATTTAAAACACCATTCTCCATCTTGCGATCGCATTTTGAATCCTTTTTCCCAATCAAAATCAAATTGAGACGCATCCAAATTTCGTGAATTTAACTTGAGATGTGATGACCATCCCCCTATCTCTTCCGAACAAGAATAAATCTCATTATTTCCTTCAATCAATAAATCTAAATCATTTTCTGGCAAATCATATCGACTTGTACATCGCAAAGTTATCTCTGTCACTCCAGCAATTTCATCCAATTTACAACATAACCTTAAATTACCATAGTAAATTTTAGAATTTGTCTCTATAACACTTCCATCCCAGTGATTTAACTCTTCGAGGATTCGTTCAATTAAAATTTGACAACGTTCATCATTTTCATTTAATAAATTAAGAGTATGAGATCGTAGATATTGTTTTCCGTGTAGAGATAATAGAGATGCGATCGCGGTTTCAGAAGGTAGGGAAAGAGGGTCTAAATCTGCTTCAGCAAAAATATTAGGTAAATTTTTCTGTTCTTCTTCCGTTAACAGCATTTGAGCTAAAGGAAAACTAATATGACGGTTTTGCCCAATTGTAATGCAATTAAATATACCCCATTCCCCATTGGTATCTTCATTTGCCCATTGTTCTAAATCTTCCCAAAGTTGGTGCATTTTCTCGAAAGAAGGATATTGTCCGGTTTTTAATTCTTCACCTAATAAGGATCTCAAACGTGGATAATAAGAATTAGACGAAAAATCACCTTCAATTCCTGCTGCTAGAACAAATAGTGTTAAATATCCAATATAAGGAGGATAAGAATAATCCGAATTATAGTGTGGATTATCGCGCCAATTCTCCCAACTTTGTAAGGCTTTTTGACAAATTCCTTGATTATGTCTTGTTACCCAAGGAACTCCTGTGTTTAATGTTTTGATGAAATCTTGAAGATCGCCTCCTCGATCTGAACCGAGTTCGTTAATTAACGATTCTGTAACATATAAATAAACCGGTTGTACTCTTTTTTCGGATCGAAAAAAATGTGAGGCAATTAATTCATTCCAATCTAGATATTCTAAAGACATTTTTATTGTCCCTGACACAGATTCTGGTTAAAGTATATATCGATCGCCTCGGTCATAGCCGTTTTCTCCTAAAACACAATTGTAAATTCTGTGGTTATTATACCGAACCTATCAAAGCGCGATCGCGCCATTGCAAGTTCCCCTCGCCCTCATCGATATAATAAATACATTACTAAATATATTCACGAGTCCAGAATATGAGCGCAGCAACCGCAACCAAAACCCAATATGAAGCCGTGATCGGACTGGAAACCCACTGTCAATTGAACACGAAAACAAAAATTTTCAGTCCCGTTTCCACAGAATTCGGTACACCCCCCAACACGAATATATCCCCCATTTGCCTTGGCTATCCAGGGGTTCTCCCCGTCCTCAACGAGAAAGTCCTCGAATCTGCCGTTAAAACAGGACTCGCCCTCAATTGCCAAATTGCCCCCTATAGTAAATTCGATCGCAAGCAATATTTCTATCCCGATCTGCCCAAAAACTACCAGATTTCTCAATACGATCTCCCCATCGCCGAACATGGGTACTTAGACATTGAAATCATTGAAAAACCTGGTGATGAACCCATTCGCAAAAAGATCGGCATTACCCGCTTGCACATGGAAGAAGATGCGGGAAAACTGGTTCATGGGGGTAGCGATCGCCTTTCCGGTTCTACCCACTCCCTTGTAGATTTTAACCGCGCAGGGGTTCCCCTCTTAGAAATTGTCTCAGAACCTGACATTCGTTCCGGGGTAGAAGCGGCTGAATACGGTCAAGAATTGCGCCGCATTGTCCGCTATCTTGGCATTAGTGACGGCAATATGCAGGAAGGTTCTCTGCGTTGTGATGTCAATATTTCCATTCGTCCCGTCGGACAAAAAGAATTTGGCACAAAAGTGGAAATCAAAAACATGAACTCCTTTAGTGCTATCCAAAAGGCGATAGACCATGAAATCGATCGCCAGATTAAAGCC
>NZ_JAYGHV010000066.1:0-8268 GCF_034932145.1 Spirulina sp. 06S082
GAGTGTTGGAGGGTTGGGGGGGTTGGGGGAGTGTAGGATTGACAGGGAGCGAGACGCTCCCACTACTGTATTCTATGGTGATAGTAGTGCGGGCATCTTGCCCGTTAATGCGTAAGTCCTATGATGTTTTTTGCTTTAACCCTTCCCTACCTCTCTCAACTATATCTTGGGCTTGATTACTGGGCTTGGTCGATCATGTTTTTGCATTTTTGCCAAATATCCAACTCCGATCGCCATTTTTCTAATTCGGTTCTCAGTCGAGTCGGATCGCCGACATAGGTTGACAAAATCAACTCTCTTCGATCAATTTTGTCCTTGAGAGTATTGGTTTCTCGAGTAATTGTGTTTTGGATGTCCGAGATTTTCATGGCTGCGATCGCTATCCTAAAAACGGGTACGGGTGGATTTTTTTAAAACTTTGTAACAGAATATAACTAATTTTGCACCCAAGAGCAACAGTTCCCAGAGAAAGAGAAATGCTCCCCATCTCCTGTAGGATAAGGAGGGTAGGTGCAATCGTGGAGGAGGTTTGCCAGATGGGTTTGGGATACAGTCAACGAGGCTTCAGAAACGTTAAATCTAAATCTAAGGCCTCTACAGGTATGCGACTATCTCGCTGGCTGACGATCGCCTTTTTGGTGGTTTCAGCGCTCTTTTTATCCGGCTGCATTCGCTACGATGTAGGCGTGACAGTACAAGGTCAAAATGGTGGCACCATCTCCCAGCACGTTAAATTGGGGGAACAACTGACGCGGTTTAATCCCCCAGAAGCCTCTCGCTGGCTGAAAACTGTTGAAGATCGAGCCAAAAAATTAAAAGGGAAAAGTAAATATCTGGCTGATGACGAACTCCTTGTTACAATTCCTTTCAATAATGGCAAGGATTTAGTTTCCAAGTTTAACCAGTTTTTTAACCCGACGGAACAGGCGATCGTACCCTTGGCGCAAACCAGTACCCTTGACGCAGTACAGCTTGTTTCCACTATGGAGATGAAGCAAAGTAACTTTATTCTACTGGAACGCGATCGCCTCAGTTTGGCGGTAGATTTGCGCGGCTTAGAAGTTTTAGGCGATCGCAGTCCCATTTCCCTCGAGTCTGGTTTTCCCATTGATATTGAATTTGCTCTCTCAACCCCTTGGGGTGCAAGATATTTAGTTCGTACTCCTGACGGTATCTCCCCTCCCGTGCGAAAAAAAGGCGATCGTTCTATCTGGACCCTACAAGCAGGAGAAATCAATCATATTGAAGTGGTTTATTGGCTACCCAGTTATTTAGGGATGGGGTTTGTGGCGATCGTCTTTTTGGCGATCGCAGGAAACTACCTCAAAGAAAAATATTGGCCTGCAAATACCCTAACCTCCAATTCCTAATTGTCCTGCTAAACCAGGACTCAAAGGAATCAGAGTGGCTAACATTAAAAATAAAGCCAATAAACCTAAAGCAGCCCTCGTATCATCCGGTTCCGATAATTCATTCAAACTGGGACGTTCTAAATCTCGTTGTAAGAATAAAATCAAAATGCCCCAATATAAAGGAATCGGATTTGCAGGATTAAAAATAACCACTAAACCCAAAATGACTAAAGTTGCAATGGTTGTTCTGCGGGCAGTTTTTCTGCCATAAATTGCTTGTACAATACGTCCCCCATCTAATTGTCCTGCGGGCATTAAATTCAGCGCATTAATCACCAGTCCCAGCCAACCCACAATCATCAAAGGATGAACATCAATAATACTTCCTTCCAAAGTCGAACCTAAAAGAACTTTGGCCAAAGTTCCCACCAAAATAGAACCTTGTAAAAACTCGATGGGAATCTGAAATAAACTACCAGGATGAGAAAGAATTAAACCGATCGCCAGCAAGAAAAATGACACTAAACCCCCGATCGCAGGTCCCGCTAAAGCAACATCAAATAAGGCTGTACGATGGGGAATCAGGGACTCAAAACGAGTAATGCTACCAAACGAACCGATCTGCCAACTGGGAATTAAATAGGGTAAACTGAGGCGAATATTGTAGCGTTTAGCATAGAACCAATGGCCGAACTCGTGAGCAGCTAAAATAAGCCATAATCCCAGAGCAATAGGTAAAGCCTCACCATAACGACCCAGTTGTGAAAACCAGTCAAATCCTAATAATAAGGCAGAAGCCTCTAAACTGGTGGCGATCGCCGCAACAAATAAAACTAGGGCTAAATTTTTCTGAGCGAGGGTTGAAGGTTGGGGATCGTTGGCACTGGGAAGAACAATAATAACGGGCTTCCCTTCAGGACTTTCTACTAAAAAGAGACGGTATTTTTCCCCTAATAAACTCTCTAATTTCTGGGAAAGACTGGCATAAACTGCCTCAGTTTCTCCCCGCAGATTTCCCTTAAAAATAGCCCCTTCTTGATAAGAAATTGTTTCCGTGGCAAAAAATGTGTCGAGGGAAAAAATACCTTTAATTTGCTGTAAATCTTCAGCAGGAATAGGAAAAATTTCCTCTGTTGTATTATTTTCAAGGCGATCGCCACTATCTGTATCTGAGGAGACGACACTTTTCGCTAAATTTTCCTGTTCTTGTTGTTGGGCAATTCTTTGGGCAGCGCGATCGCGTAAAATGGCATCTTGTCCCTCCGATCGCAAACGATTGCCTAAATAAATATAGACTCCCGAAGAAGCCACAAAAAGAAAAATAAGGCCAATGATATTGATAAAAATTCCCAAGGCAACTAAGCCAAAGAAAAGTAACCAGGGTGCAATCAAAACAACCGATTGCAGCCAAGCGAGAATACCTAATTTTCCAAAGGGTTTAGCGCGATTATACCCCCAAACCAGAAAGCCAAGGGCAACAAGAACGATCGCAAAAGTCGAGACAAATTCTGAGGGATTTGACATTTTGAGTGATGGGTAATAATTAGTTAGTTCTCCTCTCAAAAGAGACTAGTGGTCTGTCAAGGATTTTTTAGCGGGCAAGGGCGATCGCGATAACCCTAATCCATTTCAATGGATTTTTTGTATGAGACAGGGATTTTCAATCCCTGGCGGATCTAGAGACAGGCTATCGGTTTGCTAATTCTAACGCGGTTCTGAGATTCCCTCGCGCTTCTTCTAAGCATTGATTTCCTTTCTCGAGGCTAACTCCTCCCCAGTGCATTAATAATGCGAGTTTAACTTTTTGGCCGCTGCGATCTAAAAGTGTTTCCGCTTCTTGGCGATCGAGATCCGCAAGGTCTTGAAGAATACGAAGGGCGCGATCGCGTAGTTTTTGATTAGTGACGGAAACATCAATCATGCGATTTCCGTAGGTTTTCCCCAGTTTAACCATCACGGATGTCGAAAGAATATTCAAGGCCATTTTTGTCACGGTTCCTGCCTTCAAACGGGTCGATCCTGCTAATATTTCCGGTCCCACCAATAAGCGTAAATCTACATCTACATCAATTTTGAACTGGGATGCAGGCACGCAAGCAAGAAAAATCGTTGTGGCACCTCGTTTCTTCGCTTCCGCGATCGCCCCATGCACAAAAGGAGTGGTTCCCCCTGCTGTAATCCCCAAAACCACATCTACTGCTGTGACTTCTTTTTGAGCAATTTCCTGGGCTCCATCCTCCCTACGATCTTCCAAAGCCTCGGAACTCTTTAACAAAGCGGGCGCTCCCCCTGCGAGAATGCCCTGTACGAGTTCGGGAGGGGTGCAGAAGGTGGGGGGACATTCCGCCGCATCCAAGACCCCTAAACGCCCGCTAGTCCCTGCTCCAACGTAAAATAAGCGCCCCCCTCGAGAGAGAGATGCGGCAGTGAGGTCGATCGCCTTTGCTAATTCGCTTCTAGCTGCGGCGATCGCCTGCAAATTTTTGCGATCTTCTTGGTTAAATAAATCCACCAACTCCAAGCTGGTGAGACGATCCAAGTTTTGCGAGTTGGGGTTGATCTGCTCAGTCAGCAGATGTCCGCGAGATTCTAACATGGGATAACTGATGACTGGTAACTGAATATTAATTGCCAAAGAGCTTTTCTAATGCGCGACGTTGTGCATCGAGTTCCTCATCAGACATTTCTCGTTCTTCGGTTTCTTGTTGAGAGGAAGAAGGAGGAGGAGAGTCTTCCAGAGTCCAAGTTGTCTCATCTACGATCATTTCTGGAGGAATTTCTAACTGTCCTTCTTTGACAATTTCCCAATTGTAGCCTGCCTCGCGACAGAAACCCTCGATTTCTTCGGCAGGAAAAGGCTCAATGCTGGGTGCAGGAAAATCTTGAGCCTCTAACATGAGAGCATAGCGAATTGCATCATCTTCCGACTCAAACATCAAAACAGTTTGACGATCGCCAATTTGCAGAGAATGGATTCCTTCGCGATCGGTGCCAGCATTGATAAGTAGGACGTAGATTCGTTGGGGTGCGAGCATGGCAACTTAGGTATTTAAACGATCTTTCTTTCAAACTTTATTCTTATACAAAATCGGGGACGCGATCGCGGCAATATCAAAAAACTTATTGCACCCAACCCCCATATCTTGCTGTTATCGGGTTGTTAGGATGTTCTCGATTATACTGCAACGCCCAGATTTGATCCCCAAGGGAAAAATGCCACCATTCTCGCGGATGACAGCAAAATGCCCCGGATGTCATGGCTGTATTTAAAATCTGTCGGTTCTGATGATATATTTGTTCGGTTGGCGTTGTAGCGTTGGCGTAATGCAGGGGATGCGATCGCTCGGAAATTTCATCAATGGGGGAACCCATCTCAACAATTTTCCCTTCTGCATCCACCAGGGTAACATCGATCGCCGCCCCAGTGCTGTGAGGAGGAGGAGTTGCAGGGTTATCGCTGGGAATCGCCCAAAATTGATAGACTTCTTGCCAGAGTTGCTCTTTCTGTTGAGTCGATAACTCTGCCAAATTTAACTTTCTTTCCCTAACGAGGGATTGAAACGTATAGTCCACCATAAACTGCTGCACGGCGATCGGGCGATAGGCATCAAAAATTAAAATGCGCCATCCTTGCCGATTTTGTTGTAAATTGTTTTGCGCTGCAAGGAGAGCATCGAGGACACCCTGACGCAAATAATAGGGGGATTTTCCCGCATAATCTGCCCCCAATTTAAGGTAAGGATGGGGAGACTCTACTGCAAACTGCTCTAGAGGGATGGGAACTAAAGGTTCGTGACATTCTTGAATGGGAATTTTTTGATAGGGTTTCATCGATCGCGCTTTTTGGCTTTGGCTTTCCATTGGGATAGGTTTTTATTATCCTGCATTGAACCGCGCGATCGCATTTTTCCTTTTTGTTGCTGCATTTCCTCTAAAGTGGGGACGGGATCGACTCCCCCAGGATGGAAAGGATGACAGCGTAAAAGGCGACAGAGTGCCAGTCTTCCCCCTTGTAATACTCCAAATCGGGCGATCGCGTCTAGGGCATATTGAGAACAGGAGGGATAAAAGCGACAACTCGGGGACAAAATTGGGGAAATTAAAAGTTTATAACCTTTAATTAACCAAATTAATAAAGTTTTCATGGGGTAAGCTAGGAATTGAACTGTAGATAATATTGGGATTAAGAAAATTGTTTCTTATTTTATTGGGTTGGCGATCGCTGTCCTTATTTTCGGTTTCTCCTCTATGGATATCTCTAGGAATTGTTGCCTTATATTTAGGAATTCTCTTATTGATTTCAGAAGGATTAAATCGCTTTAAAAATACCGATGCAGAATTCACGCGGAAAATATTTCATATTGGTTCGGGGCAGGTTATTTTATTGGCGTGGTGGTTGGCAATTCCTGCTTGGCTGATTGTTATTGCCGCAATTCTCGCCAGTATCATTGCAATTGTATCTTATTTTCTCCCCATTCTTCCCAGTATTAATAGTGTAGGACGAAAAAGTTTAGGTACATTTTTTTATGCGGTAAGTATTGGCGTGCTTGTGAGTTATTTTTTCCCGCTTCAACATCCCTATTATGCTGTTATTGGCGTTCTAATTATGGCATGGGGGGACGGTTTGGCTGCAATTATTGGACAGCGTTTTGGCAAACATAGCTATCAAATAGGGGGAATTAAGAAAAGTTGGGAAGGTTCCTTGGCTATGTTAGGGGCAAGTTTTCTCGTGACTGCGATCGTTTTAGCTAGTGTTTACGGAATAATTTGGCAAGTTTTCTTGATTAGTTTGTGGGTTGCGATCGCCGCAACGGGTTTAGAAGCATTTTCTAAGTTAGGTATTGATAATCTCACAGTTCCTTTAGGAAGCGGAATACTCACATTTTATTTAGTTAAACTTTTGCTCTGAATATTAATTTATTTGTGAGATATACCCAATTTAGCGTCAAATAAACTGCAAATTGAACTCAAGGCGATCGCACAGTTGCGTGGTTATTTTGAGATAGCTACAGTTTACTTGATCTGGATTGGCGATCGCCCTTATCATCTAGAGTAAGAGAGAAATAAATAAATAATAAATATTGATGAATACTCTAACTTCTAATCCTACAAAAATCGCGATTCCGTTAACACAATGGAATTTTGCCAGTTGGAAAGATTATGAAACTTGGCGCGATACAGAGACTCGAGAGCGAGTTAAATTATACTATTACCAAAATCACCTTTTAGTAGAAATGGGTTCGGAAGGAATCAATCATGCCAACATTGGCGATCTCTTTTCCATGTTATTTTTTATCTGGTTTAGCCAGCATATTCCGCAAACATCAAATACTTTTGGAGGTTGCTTGCTGGAAAAATCAGAGCAAAGTTCTGCTGCACCCGATATTGTTTTATATATTGGAGAAGATTATCCCAGATGGCAAACCGGAGAAAGACGTTATATCGATTTAGATCGCTGGCGAATTCCCGATCTGGTGGGGGAGATTTCCGATACAACCTTATCAAGTGATTTGGATGAGAAAAAGCATCTGTATGCCTCATTGGGAATTACTGAATATTGGGCGATCGATGTTGTCGGAAGGCGAGTTTTTGCCTTCCAATTACAAGAAAACAATCAATATCGAGAATGTCAAGTTTCTCAAAGTTTAACAGGTTTACCCATTGCACTTCTCGAACAAACTCTGGTACGGTTACAGGAAGAAAGTAATATCAGTGTTGCCAATTGGTTTGCCGAACAAATTCGCAGTCTCAATATTGAGGGCAATTAATGGCGATCGCGCTAGTTTTGCGAGAAGGCGATCGCGGTTTGTGTCTTCTCTTTCGCTTTCTAATTCACTCTGTCCAAGCAGGATGAGCCAATAAAGACGCAAAAGGCTGCACTCCTCGCAATTGATTCGATAACGGTAAATGACCCCTCGGTGCGCTCAAATCCCAGATAAACTCATTAGGGTAGCGGGTCCAATTATTGCTCTTTTTCCAGCCAATTTTCTCCCAGAGTTTATTAAAATTCTTTCCCTGTGCCAACCATAATTCGCGCTGTACCGAAAAGCCAAAATTTCCTTCTGAATAAGTCAGCCAAAGTGTATTAATCGTTTGTAAATCCGTCACTGGGAAGCGATCGATCTCAGAAAAATAGAGCCATTGTCGATTTACAGCCTTTTCTCCAGCCAATTCGCAGAGTTTTTCGAGGGTGAGGCGATCGCTTTGTTGAAAGTCCTGTTCGATCAGTAATACTTGTAAGAGTTGGTAATCAATCCCGCGATCGGACTTGAGAGCAACAATTCCTTCTGAAAAGTGAGTTTGCAAAAAATCTCTAATTTCTGCTACGTCCAAACGGTATAAAGCCAGATAAGCCGTACCGATCGCCGGAGTGGGATCCTGGTCTTTATTGGCCTGCAAAAAATTCATCAAAACCTGCCAACCTGCATCACCGGTGCTGGCAAGTTGAGGAATGACCGATAATTGTTTTTTCAAAACCCCCGACTCTAACTGCTGGCAGAGTGGCTCAATTTCAGGATGAAGACTGGATGCAATCATTTCAATTATTAATTATCAATAAACAATTATCAATAAACAATTATTAATTATTAACGAACAATTATCAATTATTCATTGCGGCTTCCCTCTAAAATACCCTTGATAATCGCACTTGTGGAAGCCCCAACCTCCACCTTAACTAATTCAATCCGCACTCCGTGGGCGATCGCGTCGGGATATTCCGGAAGGGTTTCGGGGGTATAATCTCCACCTTTAACATAAATATCCGGTTTTAGGGTAGCAATGAGATGAGTTGCCGTAAGCTGAGGAAAGATAACGACTCCATCCACGGCTTTGAGGGCAGACAGTACCTCCGCACGTTGGCTCTCGGGAATGAGGGGACGCGGGGGAAAATTGGCTTGCTGGGGCTTAAGTTGAC
>NZ_JAYGHV010000067.1:0-8183 GCF_034932145.1 Spirulina sp. 06S082
TTTCCAGATTATAACCACCCGTTTTACAATCTTTGAACATCGTTTCAATGCTCCATCTAGCTCGATAAAAGGATAAGGTTAACTCCAAGTTTGGTAAAGTTGTTAAGATATACCAAGGGTCTTTTTGATGTTGCTTTCCGGAGCGAACATCTTACACTGGGTAATCCAACTAATGCTCGATGGAATCCAACTCAACAGACTACAAATTTACTAATTGAAAGACCCGGTTATACTGTCTCTTACAATACTGAAACAGGAATTTCCAATTGGGTAAGTTGGCAACTAAATCAATCGTGGATTAGCACAAATCCCGATACACGAAGCTCGGGGAGCAAGTTTATCACAGATATTTTCTGACCCGATACAGCACATCAAGTCGATGACAGGATTTTTGTGAGGACAGGGATGGATAGAGGACATTTAGCTCCTGATAGCCAAAGAAACCGTAATCCAAAAGATGCGCTAGAAACCTATATGGTAACTAACTTAATACCTCAAGCAATAGATAATAATAGGTTTTACCCAACAAACCCTCCTTCAGCTTCTGCTTGGAGAAATCTTGAAAAGCAAAATATGAATGATGCTTACGCTGCTGTTGATGAAAATAACAATCCATTACCCAAGCAGAACCAATATATTATAGCTGGAGCTTTTGGTAATAAGACAGAATCTGAACCACAATCTCGCGTTTTGCCGGACAAAAGTCGATTTAATACGAATTTGACTAACTTCCAAAATAACATGGATGTTCCTGAATGGACATGGAAAGTCGCTATACTTATAGAGTCGGTTGATTCAGAAATTACAACCGAGACTACACAAGCAGACGCATATATTACACCCAATAAAGCACAACCTTATAAATCTGATGAATGGCCTGATGAGGGTGAACCACATCCACTTTCTCTCAAACCTTAATGAGGATCTTGTAAGAGATTTAACTCTTCCATTTTAGTTTTTTTACTACCGATCCTGCATGATTAAAATTCGATAAGTAGTCATCAAGGCTTAATCGGAATGATTTTAAACCTCTTTGATTTCTATCATTCAACACTTTTGCTTAAAGAGCTTTGAGTTAGGGATTCGATCGCATGGTAACTGACCTCAAACAATCGGGCTATCGCCCCCAAGCAGAAGATACGATCGCAGAAGCCGATCGCTTGGAATTTTTGCTGCTGCGATCGCGATCGCCCTTGCAGCGATACGGGATGGCGCGGGCGTTGATGAAGCGAACCCGACAATTATCGTTGCAAAGTATCAAGCGGCGTTTTCCTCACTTGACGGGCATAGCTTTGGCGGAGAAAATAGCGAGGGCGTGGTTGCAAGACGATTACCCGAGGGCGTTCGTACCGGGAAACAATGAAAAAATGTGGATTCAAGACCCGTTAGAAATTGCCTTTTTGTTACACGACCTGTTTGAATCCCTACAAATCGAGTATTTCATTGCCGGCGGATCGGCAGCCATTTTGTATGGAGAACCCCGCACCACTCGCGATTTAGACGTGGTGGTGTCCATGCAGCGCGATCGACTCGATGAAGCGATCGCCTCCCTCGAAGAATCTGGATTTTACGTGGCGGGTGTAGAAGATGTGAAAAGCGGGCGGCTCGATATCCTGCAAGTTATTCACATTGCAACGATTGCCCGAGGGGATTTGATTTTATCGGGGACGACACCTTTCGATCGAGTGCAATTGGAACGACGGCAGGCAGTCTCAATGGAAGAAGGACGGATTTTGTATTATGCCAGTCCCGAAGATACGATTTTAAGCAAGCTGCAATGGCGACAGCAAAGTCAGTCGGAAAAGCAGTGGCGGGATGTTTTGGGCATTCTCAAGGTTCAAGGAGAATTGCTCGATCTCGATTATCTGCAAGAGTGGGCGACACGACTCGGTTTGAGTGCGGATTTGCGTCTGGTGCTGGTAGAAGCTGGTTTGAATTGATGCGATCGCAAACGATTGGAGTTTTTTCAATAAAATATGCTATTGTACAGATAATTTTTCTGGAATAATTCAAGAAATCTTTTTTCTAGAAATAATTTGTCACAAAGGTGCTTCGGGTTTTACTTATCGAAAAAGTAAGTATTTACTATCTTCTTCAATGTTTGTTTTTGATGGCTATACTTTTGTTATCACACCACCTGAAGGTGATAATTCAATACTATTCATGTGTGCCAATCGACCTGCTAGTAAATACTGCTAGTTAAAAAACTTGATTATGCTTCACTGAACTATCAACAAAGTTTCTTATATATTACATTCCACAATCCTTGAGGCGATAGAAAATAGCAGTACCCACCACACTTCTCCACCACTCTCCATCATCATCATAATCTCGCACCCACGTTGCAATAAAAGTCCCGACACCCCAAAGCTCCCACTTGCCTTTTCCCCCACCACAACTAACCCCTGGGAGATGTCCTTGGGGTGCTGAAGCGTTGAAAGTAAAATCTTTGTAATACAACCATGTTCCTTTTACGCGCCATCCGACGAGAGTACCAAACTTTTTCCAGATTTCATAATCGTATTTTTCTGCCTCTCCCAAACTTTCATAAATGCGCTTCTGAACTGAAAAACCGAAGTGTCCATTCAAGAATGTAGTGGTTGCGGCATAAAAGTTCCTAAAACTCTCTCAGTCCGCACCCATGAATGCCCAAAATGCGGATTGAGTCTAGATCGAGATGAAAATGCTGCGATAAATATTCTCAATCGGGCAATTGAAGAATTACAGGCGGTGGGTCTCATCGTCTCTGCTTGTGGAGGCTTAGGCGATAGTCAGCCTGCGAAGCAAGAAACTTCTAGAAAAGAATGGGTTCAACTCAGTCTTTTTTGAAGCCCTCGACAGAATCTTTGATTTGCCGGGAGAGAACGTCACGAGGAATGATTAAAAGTTCAGTTTTTGGTAAAGCGACTCAACACAGCAAGTCTCGACCGACGGAGACCCAAGCTAAACAACGACGCAGCATAAGTGCATTTCTCGATGACATTCCCAAAGAAGCAGAATCCGAACTCGCGATCGTTGTTGAGTTGGGATTCTTTCATTACCCATCGCTTGCCTTTACTGAAACTTCCCCAAGACATTCTAGAGGCACTGCGTCAGGGAAAATTGGCTTATACCAAAGCGCTGGCTATTTCTCGCATTAAAGACGAGGAACAACGGCGATCGCTCCTCGAAGCCGCAATTTCGGAAAATCTTTCCATCCGCCAAATTAAAGAGCGCATCGCCGCACTGAATCCCAAACCGGAAAAACTTCCCATTCAGAAGCAACTTGACAGCGCTTACAGTTCCCTGAAGAAGTCCAAAGTCTGGAGCAATCCCGATAAAAAGCAGCGCTTGGAATCGTTATTGCAAGAAATTGAAAGCATTCTGACGGAAGAGTGATGCCTTCTCAAAATAGGGAAATCTGGCGATCGCCTTCATCGTCTGAGGGATTGGCTACAGCTTGTTTTTTGTGTTGAGTATCAGACTTGACTGCTTTTCGTTTCTTGCCCCAACCTCTTTGCTTGCCTGCTTCTACGACGCGGCGGCGGATATCTCTGGCAATGCGATCGTAACATTCCGTCTTGATGTAACCGGACATTTGCACGGGTTGTATTCCCTGCACCTCCCAAAAAGTTCGACCTTCCGGCAATTTTCCGTGTTTGGTCATACTTTCGTTGGCTGCCCAGAGATAAACAGCCGCCCAATAGCGCTCCAAAGGAGCAATTAAAGTCGCCGGATAAATACAAGCCGCCACTTCGCTCGGTGTTGCCAATTCTCCGACAATTCCTTTTTCAGTTTCGGCAACAATAGCATCGAAGCGATCGAGATAAATGGCTTTGGGCAACCACTGGGGCAAACTTTCGCTCCAACTGCACTGGTGAACCGAGATTGGTCCTGCCAAATAGCGAATGTGATGAATCGAAAATTCAGAAAGTTCGAGTAGTGCAGCGATTAACTCATTGCTACAATCCATCTCCAGCAGCAAGCGCAACATTTTTTGAGTTCGTGGGTTGGAACTCGGGCGATCGCCTTGCTCTGGAATATCGAGCAGTTGAACTTGTTTGGGGTGTTCCATCGGTGTCGTTTCGTGCTTCGACACCGATAAAGCGTTAGCTGATGTTGTTGGTCAACCCGCACAAACCCGCATAACCAATAGCGATCGCATCTACCGAATCATCAACGGGGAGATTCTCCATATCGAATAAAGTCGCAATAATTTCTGCAACTTCCCCTTTCGTTGCCCTCCCATTCCCCAAATGTGCCTTCCAACTGGATTGGTGGAGTTGAACTGGTTCAATATCTGCCTCCCGACAACAGACGAGGTTGATAATGCCCACTGCTTGTAAAACCCCACCGGCTGCTTTGATATGCCGACCGAAAAAAGGCATTTCCATCACGGCTTGCGTTGGTTCAAATTCTTCAATGAGTTCGACCAAATCTCGTTCAATTTCAACCAACCGTTGAGGGGTGGAGAGATCGGCATCGGTTTCAATGATGCCGTAATCGAGGAGTTGAGGAGTACCTTGGCGATCTTCTGTCAATACCGCCCATCCTATTGTTGCTAAACCCGGATCCAATCCCAACCATATCTTCTCATCGCTCATCCAATTTTCTCGCTCGCCTGTCCCCCTAAAATGGGTGCAGATATTTTAGTTGTTTCCTATTACAACATATTTTAGCGATCGCCGTCCTGCCCGTCACCAAGAAATTGCAGTGCTTCGCGAGGAACGAGACACAACTGACCTGCCTCCGTCCGACACATGGCAGACTGAGGAAGAGACAATTCCTGGCAGTTATCAATGTCAAAGTCGAGTTGTTGCTCCCACAAACACTTTATCACTCGCACGATTGTTCCTTCACTGAGATAAAGCGAAGAGACTTTGATCGAATCCAAAGGGGGTTGCGATTCGAGTTGTGTGAGGAAAGAAACATCAGGATTGCCGATAATTCGAGCGAGTCGGATGCCTTGGGGTAAATTGGCAACAGCATCCTCAAATAGGCAGTTGAGAATATTACAGCGCAGTGGATCTGATTCTTCAACCCGATAGGATTCAACGACTTCTGCCACGGATTTTCCTGTTTCTCGTGCTTGCAGAATCACTTCTCGAACTAAGGGAAGTGCTGTTTCCGCAAAACTGTCAGCATCTAAGGGAGTTGTGCTTTCCAGCTTTTGGATGAGTTGGAAAAGGCGTTCGCGCCAGCGTGTGCTTAAGCACGTATCGCGAATTTTTGGATCTGGCGTTTTTGCCTGACATTCGGCAGCAATTTCTAGGGTATGAATGAGTTCTGAGGGCAAAGAATTAAGATGATTGGATAGAGAAGCACTTTCTCCATTTAATTTTGTGTCGAGTGCCAGATCGTAATATTCTTCTGCCAGATCGAACAGATTGCCTCCCAGTTGCGATTCGAGGCAATGCAAAAGCTGCCAAAATAGAGAGAGCGATCGCGGTATGGGACGAGTGGCAATAAAGTGAATCTGACTTTTAGACGAGCGATCGCTTAAGATTTCGATGCGTCCGTAAGGTTGACGAGTGCGATAATCTAAGTTCAGCAATTGTCGATGAAGTTGAGTTCTCATAATCCGTTGCAGCGAATGAAAGGACGAAGAACGACAGGTTTATTGCCGTTCTCGAACTCATCGCGATAGCGGTATGAGAATCCTCTTAAAAACTCGATTGGGCAGTTTGACGATAATTTCAAAGAATTGAGCAAAGGCAGCGTAGAATAAGACAAGATTCTAAAGACCAACAAGATTGACATGGACAGATACCACCCAATCTGCACCTGAATCGATCGAATATTTTGCTCTAATTGGAACAGTTTAATGTTAGGGGAAGCTGACTATGTTGCTCATACCAACTATTCTTTCATCCTGCGAGAAACGGTAGAAATAGCAAAACTAATAGAGCAAGGAGTAAGTTCTGAAGAAATTCGAGATATTGCCATCGATCGCGATCTCTTTGAATTACGAGCGATCGCATCTCGCCAGCGAGCTTTACAAACCATCCAAAAGCGACTTCGTTCGGTTGCCAGTCCTTACATTGAGTTACTCGCTAAGGGAAATTCGGATATTCAACGGTTTACCAATCTGTTTATTATCCTGCGGGAAAATCGTTTATTGCAGGAATTAATTAAAGAAGTGTTATTGAGTAAACTTAAAAACTTTGAAAAACGCATCTTTAAAACAGATTTGCAGATTTTTTTTACAGCCAAGCGAGAACAAAGTTCGACAATCGCAGCTTGGTCGGAATCGACTTATCAAAAAACTCAAAGCAACACCTTAAAAATTTTGACAGAAGCAGGATTTCTCAAATCCATTACTCCTCGCGGAAGCTATGAAATTTATGCCCTTCCCGTTCCTCTCCCTCTCCAACAGCAGTTAAAATCCGACGGACTCGAACATTTTTTAATTTTGATGCTCAATCCAATTAATAATTAACAATTATCAAGCCTAGGCAATCATTGATTTAAAAACAGCATCAACCGGATCGGTATAAAAAGAAGTTTGAAATTTCGCCAATAGTTCTGGCGGAACAGAGGAGAGATCGGCTGCACTTGACATGGGTAATAAAATTCGTTGCGCCCCCGCATCAAATGCGACTTGTAAGCTATCTGCAAGGTTGCGAACGGGCGTAATCGTTCCTCCTAATGTCATCTCTCCAAATATTGCCAATTGCGCTTGAACGCTCCGTTTGAGGGCAGCAGAACACAAGGCAATAAACAAACTCAATCCTCCCTCTTCTGGAATGCCAGTTCCCTGTAAATCGAGAATCTGAGCGAGAAAATCGGTGTTGGTAGAATTAATCGTGCTGCTGACTCGATGGGCGTTAGCTTTGAAAAAATTAAAGGCAATGTTGAGCGCATCTTTAATTTTACTCGCACTCGCTCCTCCAGTTCGCACTAATTTCCCAGTTCCTTGAACAGTTTGGAGTTCCAGTTTATAAGTTCCAATTGTTCCATTATCGCCTTGGGTGACAAAATGTAAATGTCCGGCAGGAAGCAGATCCGGACTGATGAGATTGGCTCCGCCAATTTCGGGAACGGACACAAAATGTTCCTCAAGTGTTTCTAAGTCGATATAACTAAAATGGACATCGTAAAATTCCATGCCGCCAATTTTTTTAAGTTGTTCCTTGACTCGGCGACGAACCCGAAGGGCATAAATTAGGGCAGTTTCTACATCTTCTTTCCTCTGCGAACCATCGGGAAATAAAAGTTTTAAGAGTCCGGAAACGGTTTTGCGAACGGCTTGAACATCCCGTTGTTTGAGGTTGTTGCCCAATCGGAAATAGCCATCGATCGCATCGGCAAAACTCCGCTTTCGCATCTCTCGCAACCACTCCGCCAAATAGTCCACAATAAAACCATATTGCTTGGTAAAGTTTTCGGGACTCAATTTGGGAATCTCCCAACCAGGGATGTAAGCATGGAAGCGATCGAAGAACGCTGTATCGATCATTTCTGCGGGAAAAGGGGAAAGCAGGTGAGAAGTTTTCAGCAGAGTTTCCACGCTTTGATTGATATTGCCAACAAATACCATCGAAGCGGAGGCGTTAATTTCGGCTTTGCCCCGTGCAAATGACCCCGATGCCATATAATCCTTCATGATCTGGATGCCGTCTTTGTCCTTGAAGTGAATGCCCGCAACTTCATCAAAAGCAACGACATCAAACAAGCCGACCAACCCAACCCGACGGGAGGCCATGTTATAGAAGAGATTGGGAACGGTGGTTTGACCCCCAGAAACGAGAAGGGAATTGGGCGAGACTTCCTTATAAAGGTGGGATTTTCCCGTCGATCGCGGGCCCAATTCGCAGCAATTATAATTGTTCTCGCACAAGGGAATCATGCGAGCCAATAAATGCCATTTGACTTCTTCGGTGAAAGTCGTCGGTTCGAGTCCCGCCGATCGCAAGAGGAGATCGATCCATTCTTCGCGGGTAAATTGGGGGCGACCTGCAAACAATTCCGAAGTATCGATGGAGGGCATTTGGATGGGTTTGAGGCTGGTCACGAGAAAGGGACTGGGTTTCGTTCCCGCTTCGTATTCGAGTTTGAGAATGCACCAAATCCCCCCTCCCAAGAGTTTGGGGTTATCTGTGGCCATCTCTGGGTCAATCACCACTTCTTTGATGCCTAAGTTGCCGAGTTCCCCTTGATAGAAATCTTCTTTCTCATTGAGTTTGACGGTGACGCGATCGATA
>NZ_JAYGHV010000068.1:0-7519 GCF_034932145.1 Spirulina sp. 06S082
CGCATCCCAGCCCTCTCTTCGACCTCAAGAAAGACCCGCGCCTTTACAAAACTTTACCTTTGCCGACTGAGGAGCAAAATCCGATTCTGGCGATCGCCCGAGAGGCAGTCAATCCGGCATGGGAACGAACCCGCATTCGTTCTCGCCACCGGCACGAATTTCGATATCTCTTCCCTCCCCCTGCCAGTAAAAGCGATCGCAAGCAGTGGGAACGGGATTATCTGCCTTGGGCGAAAGACCTGAAAGAGCGCGCCAACCAACGGGGACGGGAAATTCACCAACTCCATGAGGGCGATTTCCCTCCGGGAACGCTACGCGAACGCAATGCCATTAAGGAAGAATACGGCAAACTCTACGAGGATTTGCGAGGGGAAATTGCCGAAACCTTCCCCGATGCCAAAGAACGCCATCTCGCGGCAACTGCCTTGTGGCACGTCGAAACTACCAATCCCAATCTTAACGTCCCTCGCAAAGCCTGCGCCCTCATTTCTCGCCAACTCAACCCCACTTTTGAGTTCGTTGAGGAGTTTCAGCGACAGCGAGAAGCCTTACCTCGCGATACTCACGTTCTCAGCATTCCTTTTGAAAAGGCAAAGGGAAAGGATTTTGCAGGAGAGTTTAAGGCAGCTTTGGATCGCAAGGGCATCCAATACGAAGCTACTCTACACCCCACTTTGCCAATGGTTCAATTTGCCCTCCTCGATCCGAGCGATCGCCTAATTGAAAAGTTAAATGCCCAATTTGGCAGCAACGACAATTTACATATTCGAGAGTCGGATTTGACCTACTACAATCCTCACTTGCAGAAAACCAGTCGCATTGGCGATCGCATCGTTCCTCCCACCAGTTACACTTGGCTGGAAAATCCCGAAGACCTCATTCCCAAGTCTGCCCTCGTGCTGCATCTTTTTGGAGAGGAAATCGCCCGACAGGTGCAAGTTTACCGCTTTGAGACGGTCGAACTCATCGGTCAGAAGTACAACGACTTTCGAGATACGGATTTTGGCGATCGGCGTTGGGCAAACAAAACCCTGCCATTCGAGGTCAAACCCTATCGCAATCCCGAAGATTATCGCCACGGCTGTCCCATCGTCACCCTCGAGGGCAAGCAATTGGCCATGTTCAGTGCCGAATCTCCAAAACTCCCCATCGGTGCGACATTTAAGGGCGAGATCGCTCTCTCTCAACGCGGTTCGGCTTTGACGCTTCAGATTGACCCCGAGTCAGTGAGGTTGCCTTCAGTTGAGGAGAACAAATTGCCCCTCAACCTTGGCATTGGCAAACAGCACACAGAGGACTTCTCGCAAAAGCTCCATGCTGCGATCGCCCGAGAGTACGAAGCTGACAACCGTTCCAAAATCAAAATCCACGGTTGGACGGCTTTCGTAGATCGTCGCACCCGAGAGTGCTTTGTTCGGGATGGCGATCGCAACATCGTGTTCCGCTCCAATTTGGCAACCCGCGAAATCCTCAAACCGCTTTCGGCAGAGGATAGCCGCGCTTTTGCCGAAACCCTCGGCTCTCAACGGCGACAGCCGAAATCTTTGCAGCGCATAGCTTCTGTTGGCTCTCGCCGCGACATTCAAGTTTAACCGGGTGCATCGCCCCGAAACTAGCAAGGGGCGATCGCTCATTTCCATCCCTATTCAACCCAAACACAATTATGGTCACTTACAAAACCAAGAAAGCAAAACAAGGCAACTATCTCACTCCCAAAACCAACACTGGGAAAAAAGCCCTCAAATACCTGCACAAATACTGCGAAAAAACTCTCGCTTATTGCCAGCAGCAGGGTTTGACGACGCTCGAAGATTTTGCCGAAGCCCTCGAAAGCATCAGCGAAGAGGATAACCCCAAACTCAAAATTGCCGTTGAGGTCAATACGGGAGGCATTGCCATGAAATTGGCGAACAAACCCGAACTCGGTACGACTACGGGCAAGTACATGATGCAGCATTTGGGCTTTGATGAGGAGGAGCAGGGGAAATTCATCCGCACGGGAATCGAGCAGGCACTCAATCCAGAACGAGAGCGAGAAGATGAGGAGGAGATTGACGATTTGCTGGACTCTTTTGAAGGAGAAACGGAGGAATCGGAGGACATTGGCGATCGCCCTGATGAAGCCAAGCCCCAACGACTCCGGAAAGAGCCTCGCCGCGTTGTTTCGACTCCCGAAAAGAATTCGCCCCAAGTCCCTCGCGGCAACGGGTTCATCGATTATGACAGTCTTTTGGATCGAGCGGCTGTCGTGGGGGCTGCGGCTGCTAATCAAGGCAATGAACTCGATGGGGCTAATCTGAACGGTGTGACGTTCTCTCCCGTCAAATCAAAGATTATGACGGGAGCTTCTCTTCCTCACGAATAGAGCTTCCTGTTTCGCAGGCTGACTACTGTCTACGCCTCCACAGGCAGAAACGATGAGACCCACCGCCTTCTTGTACAAAAAGTTCTGTACTCACCTGGCTTCCTGCAAGATTTTACCTTCCCACGGATTGACCAGGGCTTCTGGGTTGAACCCCCGCTTCTTGAGTTGTCTAGGTTCGTTACAGGTGCGTATTACCGCCACTCCTGATAACTTAATTCTAGCAAAATTCTTGTCACTTTGCTAGTGTTTTTTTGCGGGTTGGCGGCTATTGTGGGTAAGAAAAATGTTGAACGGATTATCGCGGCTGCTAAGAAAGCGGGACGGGAAAAGGAAATTGCCAAGATTGCCGAACGGTTGCAGGCGGCTTACGATCGCACGGATGAATTACTCGAACGCAGCGATCGCGTTACCGAATCCTCCCCAGAAGAACCCTCGCAGTCAACCCCAACAGAGGAGGACGAGCAAGAAACGCCTCAATCTGCCAATGAAGTTCTGGCTGGGGCGATCGCCGACCTTGACGAGCGCATCAATCGCACTCAGCCTCCTCAGAAAAAGAGCAAGCCGTTTTCCCTCGATAAGAATGCCGATTTTGACGAGCAACTCAAACAGCTTAACGCGGCTTTAGACCGCATCGAAGGGCGATTGGATGCCCTTGAAGCTCGCATTGAAGGGTTGGAGAAGGCGGTACGAGAAGGGGTAACGGAGAAAACTCCAAAATCTGCACCCGTCTCGCAACCCGCACCGGATGAGGAAGAAGGGGAGGTGGAAGGCGATCGCGAAGTTCCCGATGCCGAAACTTGTGCCGAGATTCTCCTCAATGCTTACAATATTTCCGAGCAGCAGGCTGCCGTTACGGGAGAATCGATTGAGGATGGCATTGTTTTGGGAGAAAGTGCCATTCTCTATGCCATGAAAGAGGAAGATTCAACCACCATCAGCATTGAGAGTATGGATGGGGAGGAGTTGTTTGCTGCCATCCAAGAGCAAGGAGAATGGGAGATTCTAACGGATCGGTTGAGCGATCGCGACAAGCAAGAAATTGCCACTTTGCACGATTTATCGGTTGAGGTTGAGGAGGATTTGGAAGAAGAGGAAGGTCAAGAAAAAGCAGGAATTGAGATGTAAATTAACGACAATTATTCAATGCGATCGCAATTTTAACGCAATAATGGAATAAAACCCGCTTGTGCAAAATGGCGATCGTGTGCTAGAGCCTCTACAATCTTTTGTTGCTGCATGATTGAAAATGAAGAACAATCCGTTAAACTCCATTGTTTGTCTAAGCGATTTTGATACAAGTCAAATGCACTGGTAAAAAGTTCTTGAGTTTGTGGGTAAATGATAATATCGGGATTGTTTCTAGAGCGTTGAATTAACTGAATTATAGATTGTTTGAACCAGCTTCCTTTTGTTGAGAACGCATTCAAACATTCTACAAAAACCATTTGGCTGGTGATGACTTTGAATGGAGAAAGATTTTCAGTCACTTCTCTCGCTTTTTGATGTAGATCGTCATCTGGATTGACTAAAGCCAGCCAATATCCAGTATCAGCAAAAACTGTTTTCATTCTTCTATTTTAGGCGCACCGTACAAATAATGATCGAGGTTTCGAGAAAAGTCTTTGGGGAGTTTTTTCCATTCTTCTCTGGGGATCTCTTGAGTAATTTCATCAACCATGTCGAGAATGGAGTTTTGGCTCTTTTGCGATCGCATTTTGACTTCTTCCTCATTGGCGATCCTTTGTTGAATTCGCTGTTTGAGGAACAACAAAAAGTGATAGACTTCTTCAATCGCAAACTCTGGCATTATTGTTATTTCTTTTTCGATCTCTTTGATGAGTTGTTCTTTGCTCATTGGGTTACTCCGTGCGATCGCATTGATTTGCCTATTTCTGTTTTATTATAAGCGGATCGTCTGTCTTTTTATTTTTATTCTGTCTCGTTGGCTGCATCGATCTGTGCGAGGAGTTGTTGGGTGAGGGGATGGTTGCTGAGTTGGTCTCTTTGTCCGGCTGCAATTACATCTTGTAAGAAACATTTAAGATTTTTCAATATAGTTTGGCTATTTGGATGTTCATCTCCCAAATAATTAAGAAGAAGTTTCACAGCTTGTAAATAGAGAATTTCTGCTTCTTTATATTTTTCTTGATGACGATAAAGTTCAGCTAAATTACTAAGAGATAGAGCAACATCAGGATGCTTTTCACCCAGTAGTTTTTTCCTCTGCTTTAGTGCTTGTAAATAGAGAGGTTCTGCTTCTTCATATCTTTTTTGACAACGATAAAGTTCAGCTAAATTATTAAGAGATAGAGCAACATGAGGATGTTCTTTCCCTAATCGTTCTCTTCTCCATTCTAGCACTCGCAAATATATAGGTTCTGCTTCTTCATATCTCTCTTGATAACGATAAAGGTTAGCTAAACTATTGAGAGCAATGGCAAAATTAGGATTTTCCTCCCCTAATGTTTGTTCTATTATTTCCAATGCTCGTAAAAAGAGAGGTTCAGCCTCTTTATATCTTCCTTGATAATGATAAAGTTCTGCCAAGTTAGTGATAGATAGAGCAACATCAGGATGTTTTTCTCCCAATCGTCGTTTTCTAATTTCCAATGCTTGTAACAAAAAAGGTTCAGCCTTTTCATACTTTTCTTGATAGTAGTATGAATAGCCTATGTTGTTGAGAGAAATAGCAACAGATGGATGTTCCTCTCCTAGAAGCCTTTTTTTGAGTTCTAATGCTTGTAAATAGAGATGTTCCGCTTCTTCATATCTTCCTTGACAATCGTATATATAACCCAAGTTATTGAGAGAACTTGCTATATCGGGATGATCTTCCTCTAGAAGTTTTTTTCTGAGTTCTAATGCTTTTAAATAAAGGGGTTCTGCTTCTTCATATTTCCCTTGAGAGTCGTAAAGTCCAGCCAGATTATTGATGGAAGTTGCAACATCAATATGTTCTTCTCCTAGGAGTTTTTTTCTGAGTTCTAATGTTTGTAAATAGAGATGTTCTGCTTCTTCATATCTTCCTTGATAAAAATATAGTAATCCCAAATCATTAAGAGAGGTCGTAACGTCAGAATGTTCTTCTCCTAGGAGTTTTTTTCTGAGTTCTAACGCTTTTAGATAAAGAGATTCTGCTTCTTTATATTTCCCTTGAGAATAATAGAGATAAGCTAATTTATTAAAAGAAGTTGCAACATCAGGATGTTTTTCTCCAAAGCGATCGCGACTTACAGATAAACATTTTAAAAGCCAAGGTTCTGTTTGATGATAGAATCCTTGACCATTGTAATAGCGACCTAATCCTACAAATGGTAAAATCAAATCTTCATCCTCTATCCAGTTGCAAAAATTGTTTGCAAGTTCTGCTAAATGAGGAATTCTAGGAGTTGCTTCTTCAATTTGTTCTAATGTTGGAGTTTCGGGAATTTGTTTGGCAACTTCCACCATGACTTGACAAAACGATCGCTTGAGTCGTTCTGCTTCAATATTTTGTTTAACGGCTAACTGTAACATCTGGTTCTCCTTCTAATTTACCTCGAAAAAATTCTCGGATTAATGAATGTAATTGATAGCGATTTTGTTCCAAACCTCGAACGAGATGAAACTTCAGCAATGTTTTTCTCGATTTTTTTAGCACATTTTCTTGAAATGTTCCCTCCTCTTGACAATACTGACGCTCCACCTTTTCGATTAACTCCCATTCTATCGGCGCTAAAGCAAAAAGACAGAGCAACTTTCCCAAATGCTGACTATCTGGGTCTAAAACTTCCCAACTTAACTCAAAAGCAGCTTTTACACCTCGTTCTGCTGTCATTGTATTCGTATCTGGATCGGGAGATTCCAGAGATTCATCTTCAAGGGATTTTCGCTGTTTTGCTTTCTGTTGCAAACGGAAGAGAATTTCCGCCAGAGATAATGTTTCATCATCTTCTAAATATCTCCCCACTAACTCAATGCCGAGAGGCAAATGTCCCAACCATTCACAAAGCGTTTGAGCAACTGCTTCCTCTGCCAGAATTCTCTCTTGTCCGATGAAAGATTCTAGCAATTCTAAAGATTGCTCGGGCTTGAGAACTCCTAACGGTAAGGTTTTAATCGGCTTACCAAACTTTAGCCGCGTTGTCATCAATACCTTAAATCGCTTCTCTTCTGGCGGTAAATAAGGTTTAATTTCCTGATAATTGACAACATCATCTAAAACAATCAAAACATCACCCTCTCGCCAATTTCGCCAACAATAAGCAACCCGATCGCTCGGTTCTAATCCATCTGGAATATACAATCCCAACTGCACCATTGCATACCCGACAATCTGGGTAACAATATTTTGTTCTCTTGCATAGAACCAGCAAATTCCTCCCTCAAACAAACCTTTATAAGCATGAGCATATTGTATCGCTAACTCCGTTTTTCCCACTCCACCCATCCCCGCGATCGCAGAAATAGCAACGCGATCGCCCTGCTGAAGTTGTTGATGGAGAGTTTCCAATTCTTCAGAACGTCCAACAAAAGTGGCGACTCCACTGCGAGGAATGTTTTGTGGCGGATTTTGTTTGGCCGGATCCGAGGCCGGCGAGTTCAGCTAATATTGTTTATCAATAAAGGTAACATTACCTTTAATCTCACCTTGAATGACTGGTGCTTTATTATCCTTAACATATTTCACTTCTCCCCCAGTCACGATCCAGCTTTCCCCTTCAATTTTGCCAATATTGATAATTTCTCGGGCGAGATCGTTAACTTCCTTGGCAAAAACTGGGTCTTTCTCCATCGCCTCGTCAAGATAACCTACAACTTGCTTCAACGCTTCTGAAGAGCCATTTTCCGCATCTGTCAAGACTTTCTCAACCTCAGATTTCCCTCGAAATCTATTCCAAATCTTCTCGCGCAGTCGATTCAACTTTTCCAAAGCTCCTTCAGTGAGCTTTTCTGCGCTGGTCTCAAAAAACTTTGTAAAAACGAGGGTAGCGATCGCTGCTCCAGTTAGTGCTTCCATCAGTTTTTTCTCAAACTTCATTCCCAGTATAAGCTAAAACGCGGCTAAGTGACATATAATAAGGATAGTAGATTTGGAGAAAAGAGAAAAAATGCCAGCCAAGAACTGTTTATCGCCAGAAGAAAAGAAAAATTTACAAGAGGCGATGAGAAATG